>CAMVRH010000138.1 GCA_947169835.1 uncultured Lachnospira sp.
GAAGAATAATATATTTTATAAGACAAAGAAAAAACAATAGGGACTCACTTAAAATCGTTCGTTCCCTATTGTTTTTTCTTTGTATATTAATACTTTTTATTCTTCTGTTTTTTCTTCTGCTTGTACTACTTCTTTTTCTACTCCACGTCCTCTGAGTAATCTGTAAATCCAAAACATTACCCAAATAACAATCGGAAGCATCAGCATGCAGAATGCACTAGCCATCCAAGCTGTCTCGTAAAACTTTGAATTTGTAACATTATAAAGAATTACGAACACTACTGTTAGAACAATACACAAAACTAGTATTCCTACTGTCACTAGCGCAAGTACTCTCTTTGCTTTATCCATACTACTGTCCTCTTATTTCTTTCTGAAAATCATCTCGTGTCTTCCAGGGCCGTTACTAGCCATAGTTACTGGAACACCAAGTTCTTTTTCAATAAATTCAATATAATTCTTACAGTTTTCAGGAAGTTCGTCGTATTCTGTAATACCTCTGATATCTTCCTTCCAACCTGGAAGCTTCTCATAAACAGGTTTTGCTTTCTTAAGTTTAGCTGTAACAGGGAAGTCCTTAGTTACTTCTCCGTCCACATCATATCCAACACATACTGGAATCTCATCTAAGTATCCAAGTACGTCTAGACATGTAAGTGCAACTTCTGTAGCACCCTGCATCTGTACACCGTATCTAGAAGCAACTGCGTCAAACCAGCCTACTCTTCTAGGACGTCCTGTAGTGGCTCCGAATTCTCCTTTGTCGCCGCCGCGCACACGAAGTTCATCTGCTTCCTTCTCATCAAGGATTTCTGAAACAAACTCGCCAGCGCCCACTGCACTAGAGTAAGCCTTTACTACAGTTACAATATCTGTAATCTCGTATGGTGGAATACCTGCACCGATAGCACCGTAAGCTGCTAGTGTAGATGAAGATGTCACCATAGGATAAATTCCGAAATCTGGATCTTTTAATGTACCAAGCTGACCCTCAAGTAGGATGTTCTTTCCTTCTTTGATGGCCTCGCGTAGATATACTGCCACGTCGCAAACGTAAGGCTTAACTATATCTCTGTACTCATGCAAAGTCTCTAAGAGTTCCTTTGGATCGATTGCTGGTTTGTGATACATATGCTCTAACAAAATGTTTTTCTGCTCGCACACACGCTCAACCTTTTCAACCAATGTGTCCTCGTCAAAGAGTTCGGATACCTGGAATCCAATCTTTGCATATTTATCTGAATAGAAAGGAGCGATTCCTGATTTTGTAGAACCGAAAGCCTTTCCACCAAGTCTCTCTTCTTCGTATGTATCAAAATCGATATGATATGGCATCAAAATCTGTGCTCTGTCTGAAACCAAAATGTTTGGCTTTGGTACACCCTGACTTACGATGTCATCAATCTCTTTTTGTAGGTATGGAATGTTAAGTGCCACTCCATTACCGATGATACATGTTGTATGCTGATAGAAAACTCCTGAAGGAAGAAGGTGCAAAGCAAATCTACCATAGTCATTTATGATAGTGTGACCTGCATTACTTCCACCCTGGAATCTGATAATAATATCAGACTGTTCTCCAAGCATATCTGTAATTTTTCCTTTGCCTTCGTCGCCCCAATTGGCTCCGACTATAGCTCTTACCATTTGATTTTTCCTCCTGGTGTGTGACGCATTTCTCCTATTGTTTATCCGTCCTAACACCGACTAATATTATACAAATAAAGTGGCATATATTCAACTAAAAAACGCATATAATTAGGGTTTTTTAAACCCCTAAAACACTTAATATTATTAAGGTTTTTGCTAACATTCTGAGATTGATATTTTTTTGACAATGTGCTAGAATATCTTCTATATTTATGTAAGTTTTTATACACTTTTTCTTAATAAAAAAAGGTTTGGAGGATGAAATGTTTAAAATTGTTAATGCACAAAAGCTAAATGATGATGTTTTTAGACTTGATGTGGAAGCACCATTCGTAGCAAAGAAGGCTAAAGCAGGCCAGTTTATCATTATTAGAATTGATGAACAGGGTGAGCGTGTGCCTTTCACTATCGCTGACACTGATCCAGAGGCTGGAACAGTGAGCGTTATTATCCAGAAGGTTGGACAGACTACTATGCTTCTATCACAGCTAAAGACTGGTGATTATATTGAGGATTTCGTAGGACCACTTGGAGTTGCTACTGACTTTGGCGATGCCAAAAACGTATGCGTAGTGGGCGGTGGCGTTGGTAATGCTATTGCGTATCCTTCGGCGAAGGCGCTTCATGCTATGGGAGCTAAGGTTGATGTAATTGCTGGTTTTAGAAGTAAGGACATCGTGATTTTGGAAGATGAATATAAAGATATTTGTGATAACCTATACATCACTACTGACGATGGAAGTTACGGCGACAAAGGTTTTGTAACTGATAAACTACAGGAACTTATCGATGCTGGAAATGACTACGATCTAGTTATTGCAATCGGTCCTGTTGTTATGATGAAGTTTGTTTCAAAGGTTACTGAGCCTTACAATATAAAGACTCTCGTTTCACTAAACCCAATCATGATTGATGGTACAGGAATGTGCGGCGGTTGCCGTGTGACTGTTGGTGGCGAGACAAAATTTGCCTGCGTGGATGGTCCTGACTTTGACGGTCACCAGGTAGATTACGATGAACTTATGAGACGTAATGCAATGTACGCTGAATTTGAGGCACACGATAGAGAGAATTGTCGTCTTATGAAGATGGGAGGTGTCGAGAATGCCTAATATGAGACCAGATAAGGTAGAGATGCCTGTTCAAGATCCAAACGTTAGAAATAAGAACTTTGACGAGGTGGCTTTGGGCTACACAGAGGAAATGGCTGTGGAGGAAGCTACTCGTTGTATCAATTGTAAAAACAAACCTTGTATGGGAGGCTGCCCTGTAAAGGTTCGAATCCCTGAGTTCATTGAGAAGGTTGCGAATAAAGAATTTGAGGAAGCTTACAAGATTATCACTACTACTAACGGACTTCCTGCTATCTGCGGACGTGTTTGTCCACAGGAGACACAGTGTGAGTCTAAATGTATTCGTGGTATCAAGGATGAGCCAGTTGCTATTGGTCGTCTTGAAAGATTCGTTGCTGATTGGCATTTAGCTAATTCAAGTGAAGTTGCTGAGAAGCCTGAGTCAAATGGAATCAAGGTAGCTGTGGTTGGTGCAGGTCCTGCCGGACTTACTTGCGCTGCTGACTTGGCTAAGCTTGGCTACGAAGTTACTATCTTTGAAGCGTTCCACAAAGCCGGCGGAGTTTTGGTTTATGGTATTCCAGAATTCAGACTTCCAAAGGCTATTGTTCAGAAGGAAGTTGATAACCTAGAGGCTC
>CAMVRH010000139.1 GCA_947169835.1 uncultured Lachnospira sp.
CTTTATCGCACTATCTGATGTGTGTGATGTTTCGACAGCAGCAGTTATCAAGAGAGAATTCTCAGACGGTATCATTGCTCCAGGTTATGAGCCAGAAGCACTAGAGATGCTAAAGGGTAAGAAAAAAGGATCATATGCTATCATCGAGATTGATCCAAACTACGAGCCAGAAGAGCTTGAGACAAAGGAAGTGTTTGGTATCAGCTTTGAGCAGGGTAGAAACGAACTAAACATAGATGATGAGTTCTTTGCAAATGTCGTAACAAAGAACAAAGACCTATCAGAGCAGGCTAAGATTGATATGGCAATCTCAATGATTACTCTAAAATATACACAGTCTAACTCAGTTTGCTTTGTTAAGAATGGACAGGCTATTGGCGTGGGCGCTGGACAACAGTCAAGAATCCACTGCGTGAGACTTGCTGGACAAAAGGCCGACAACTGGCTACTTCGTCAGTCTCCACAGGTTCTAAACCTTCCATTTAGAGATGACATCAAACGTGCCGAGAGAGATAATGCAATTGATTTATACATCGGCGAAGAATATATGGACGTATTAAAAGATGGTGAGTGGGAGAGAGTATTTACTGAGAAACCTCCAGTATTCACTAAAGAGGAGAAAGAAGAGTGGCTATCACAGGCAGAAGGAATCACACTAGGTTCTGATGCGTTCTTCCCATTCTCAGATAATATAGAAAGAGCCAAGAAGAGTGGCGTTAAATATGTAGCTCAGCCAGGTGGATCAATCAGAGACCAGGATGTAATAGATGCCTGCGACAAATACGATATGGTTATGAGCTTCACAGGACTACGTTTATTCCATCACTAAGAGTGAAAAACTTATACATGCTCTTAAATGAGAATATAAAGGCAGTGTTACCAATAGGTAGCACTGTTTTTATTTACATCAATTTTACCCCTTAAAATATGGTAAAAATTAATGTTTATGTTATAATATGAAAGGTTGTGTGGAGATAAGTATGTTTAAGAGAGAAACAGTTAAACAAATATCAATACTGATCGTTGTAACACTCATTATTAGCATGATGAGTGCTTTTGTTTTGCCTAAAAATACAAAGGCGGACGAGATAGAGACAACAGAGCAGGTTGAGACAACTACACCAGAGCAGGAAACTACAGAACCTACACCTGTAGACCCAGATGAATATGAATTGGTTGCACACAGAGGTTATTCGAGTGTTGCTCCAGAAAATTCGTTGCCAGCGTTCCAATCAGCTATATCCGCTGGGTTCAAACATATTGAGCTTGATCTTAGAAGATGTAAAGAAAAGACTGATGGTTCAGCAGATTGGGTAGTTTGTCACGATGAAACATTGAAAAGACTATGTGGTGTTGATAAGGCTGTATCAAGTATGACAGTTAGTGAGATTCAAAAGTATCCTTACAAGGCAGGTAACAATATTTCTCGTTACGGCACTGTTAAAATTATGAGTCTCGAAAATTTAATTTCTCTAGTTCAGCAGTACAAAGACCAAGACATTGATTGGAGAGTTGAGATAAAGGAACTCGATAACAACGAAGAACAAGAACAAAAAGTCTTCGACGAAATAGTACAACCGCTGATAGAGGCAGATGTTATTGAGAATATTACGTTCATTAGTTTTGATGCATCTATTCTTAATAAAATACTAAAAGGCGACGAGAGAGTAAAAGCATTGTATCTTTCATCAGTTTTGGATGAAGATCATTTGGCGAGGGCCAAAAATTTGAAAGAAAAGTATAACGAAAGATTAGAGGGCGTTATTCTAAAGGGGACTACTTACACTACGGATGAAACGGACGTGGAAACTCTTTTAAATGAGAATTTGAAAGTGGGAGTATATGTCTTGGATAGTAGAGTAATGATGGGTTCATATTACAGTATGGGTGTTAGATCGTTTACTACTAACAAGGTTTCACCTAATAGTATGTCTGTAAGTTTAATGAAACATAAATATTCGAAGAGTGATTTCACATATAAAATTTCTAAGAGAACATATACTTATACAGGAACTAGAAAGAAACCAACCATCACAGTTAGCTACGAAGGCGAAAAATTGCTAGAAGGCTTAAACTATGAAATCAGTTATTCTAATAATAAGTATCCTGGTACAGGTACAGTTACAGCTACATTGATAAGAAATGCTAGTGGTGAGAAGGATAAGAAATTTACTATTAGCATGCCTAAGGTCAAAGGATTCAAGGTCGCTAAGAACTATGCAACTAGCGTAAAATACCAGTGGACACCAAACACTGATATTACAGGATACAAAGTATATAGATATAATTATTCGACGAAGAAGTATCAGCTAGTTAAAACAATAAAGAAAAATTCTACAAAGACTTTCAGGGCTAAGAAACTTCCAAATGCGATAAAGGTTAGATACAGAGTTAAGACTTATTTGACTTATAATAAGAAGACATATAAATCTGATCCTTGTAAAGGAAAGACAACTTATACTAAACCTGGAACAGAAAACAAGATTAAGATGAAGCGCTCTAAGAAGAAAAAGACTATCACTGTTAAATTTGGAAAGCTTCCAAGAGTAACAGGCTACAACATTAGAGTAGCAACAGATAAGAACTTTACTAAGGGCGTAAAGGTTAGAACAACTAGAAGTAAAAAAGGTTTTGTAACTTTAAGAAAGTTAAATAAAAAGAAAACTTACTATGCAAAAGTAAGAGGTTACTTAAAAGTTGGTAGTAAGATTTACTACGGCGCTTACAGCAAAGTAGTTTACAAAAAAGGTAAGAAAGCAAAGAAGAAAAAGAGTTAAGGAATAGATATTAAATCATGCTGAAGAAATTCGACTGGAACAAAAAAATATTAAATCTAGTGCCATTTTATGGACTAGTACCAATAGTAATAGCTTTATCATTTAATGTATTTGTATTTACGGGTACTAGACCTCTTACTCAACATTTATATCATCACGATATATATTCAAAACTAGATCAGATGATTCCTTTCTGTCCATGGTGGATGATTATTTATGTACTTGCTTTTCCAACTTGGGCGATAGGCTATATCATGATTTCTAGGGAAGAGCGAAAGATTTGCTATAACATGTTTACAGCGGAAATTATAGCAAAAGCACTAGTGCTAGTTTGTTTCTTCGTTTATCCTACAGTTATGGTAGATCCTCAGCACGACCCAGTATTTAGCAGTCAAATACAACATGGATTTATCGGATGGCTTTGTCGCTTTGTATACAGCTTCGATGAGCCAAACAACTTATTCCCATCTATTCACTGCTTAGAAAGCTGGTTTGTATTTAGAGCAGCATTTAGTCTAAAACACGGTGGAGTCAAAT
>CAMVRH010000140.1 GCA_947169835.1 uncultured Lachnospira sp.
CCTAAACTTTACATACTGTCCAGGTGAGGACACTATGTTCAAGGGAGTTAAGAAACTACTTCCAGGTAGATACTTAGTATATGAAAATGACAAAGTGACTATCACTAGATACTTCAAGCCAGAATTTCATCCTGAAGAAGGAAAGACTTTGGAAGAGTGGGCAGATGAGATTTCAAACACTATGGAACAAATAGTAAAGGAAGTTAAGATGCCAGATGAGGAAGCTTATTCATTCCTATCAGGTGGTGTTGATTCATCATATGTTTTGGCGATTACTGATGCCACAACAGCTTGTTCTATAGGATACGACGAAACAGCGCTGGGTGACAAAGCAGTATACAATGGTGTCAGATATAATGAAGCAGACCTCGCCAAAGAAACCGCAGAACACTTTGGCAGAAAGTTTTCTTTGAAAGAAGTAGGCCCTGAAGAGTACTTTGACGAGATCCCATTTGTAATGGAAAATATGGAAATGCCTTTGGGGGATGCTTCAGCAGTAACATTTTCACTTGGTTGTAAAGCAGCAGCCGCACAAAATCCACTTTGCTACTCAGGAGAGGGAGCAGACGAATTCTTTGGCGGATACAACGCTTACAGAAATCCAGTGAATATAGACAAAATTAAAAACAAAGCATATATCGGAAGCACTAGCATTATGAGAGAAGAAGAAAAGCAGAAACTTCTTAAGAGTTATAATCCAAATGTGCAACCGTTCGATATGGTTAAAGACCTATATAAAGAGACTGAAGGTGAGCCAGCTATTAACACAATGAGCATGATAGATATTATCAACTATCTAGAAGGTGATATTTATCTAAACGTTGATAAGACATCAACTGCTCACGGACTTGAGATTAGAATGCCACTGACAGATATCAGAATGTTTGATATAGCATCTAGATTGCCAGCGGATTTCAAGGTAACAGAAGAGCAAAACAAAATTGCACTTCGTACAGCAGCTAGCAAGGTGCTTCCTGATGAAGTAGCATTTAGAAAGAAACTAGGATTTGTAGTACCAGTAAGGTTCTGGTTGGCAGAGGAACCATATGCTAGCAAGATCAGAGAGAAGTTCACAAGCCCTAGTGCAGAGAAGTTCTTTAACACAGATGAGTTAGTAAAAATACTAGATGAATATGTAAATGGTAATAGCAACTTCTGGTTAAAGACATATGTAATTTATGTATTCCTAGTTTGGTATGATATTTATTTCGGATAAAGAGGAGGATTTTAAAATGAAAAAAATAATTGCAGTACTAACAATAGTAGCATGCGTTGGCTTGTTAGCAGCATGCGGAAGCGACAAAGACAAACCAGAAAGCGACACATTAGCACCGGGACAAACAGTTTCTGTAGTTCCTGCCAATAGCACAGAGACACAGGCTCCACCTAAGAAGACTGTAAAAGTAACACCTGTACCTTCACAGAAAGTAACAAAGAAGGCTGTTGAGACAAAAGCAGCCGGCCCAAAGAAGACAAAGGCTAAGGGTGGAAATATTGTAGGTTCTTGGACTTGGGAAGGTGGAATCTTTGTATATACCTTCCAAAAAGACGGAACAGGAATTTACACAACAGGTAGCGAAACTATGCACTTCACATATAAAACAAAGAATAATAAAGTTTACATCACATATAAGGGTGACAACAATCCAGTTACTATGCCTTACACAGTTAAGGGTAAAACTTTAGTATTGAAAGATGCAAACGGTGATGATGTAATTTACTACAAGAATAAAAAACGCGCAAACCCAAATAAATAGGAGTAAACAATGGAAAAAGTTACAGATACGATTATTAATGTAGGCGTTAATGATTATGATATTGATTTGTTTGAGGGCCAGTACGACCTGGACGAAGGTATGGCTTATAATTCATATGTCATAATGGATGATAAAATTGCAATTCTAGATACAGTAGATTCTGATGTTACCGAAGAGTGGATGAAGAACCTCAAGAAAGCTTTGGGCAAGAAAGAGCCTGACTACTTGGTTGTTCATCATATGGAACCAGATCATTCTGGTAGCATTTTAAATTTAGTAGAGAAGTATCCAAATATCACTATTGTTACTAGCGCAAAGGCTGTTGATTTAATGAAGCAGTTTGCTGGTCAGGAAATAAATCAAGAAATTAAAGTTGTGGCAGAGGGCGACACACTGGAACTTGGAAGCCACACTCTAAACTTTATAGCTGCGCCAATGGTTCATTGGCCAGAGGTTTTGATGTCATATGAGTCTAGCGAGAAAGTTTTATTTAGCGCAGATGCCTTCGGCAAATTTGGCACAAGAGACGCCGACGAAGACTGGGCATGCGAAGCTAGAAGATATTATTTCAACATAGTAGGAAAATATGGCATGCAGGTTCAAAATGTTTTGAAAAAAGCAGCAGATTTAGATATCCAAATCATTTGTCCGCTACATGGACCAGTGTTGGATGAAAACTTAGGTTACTACCTAGATCTTTACAACACATGGAGTAGTTATGAGCCGGAAGATCATGGTGTATTCATTTGCTATGCATCTATTCATGGACATACTGCAGAAGCAGCAGAGAAGTTAGTTGAAGTACTAGAAGGAACTGGCGAAGAGACAGTAGCAATAGCAGATTTGACTGATGAAGATATTCACGAGTGCGTAGAAGATGCATTCAGATATGATAGATTGGTTTTGGCAGCATCATCTTATGATGCAGGAGTTTTCCCACCTATGGAAGATTTCTTAAGAAGACTAAAACACAAAAACTATCAGAACAGAAAAGTGTATTTGATTGAGAACGGTTCATGGGCTCCATCAGCAGCTCGTGCTATGAAAGCTATTCTTGATGAGATGAATGTGGAAGTGTGCGAACAAGTAGTCACAATCAAATCTAAAATGACACAAGAAACATTAGACGAAATGATCTCCCTCGCCCAAAAGATAGTATTCGGCGATAAAGAAGACAGTTTCGCAAAGTTCCGCGAAGAACAAAAAGATAACTAAAAAATCTAATTAATTAATTCCAAAACAAAAAAGCGTATGGTGTGCACTAACAATCGTTTACACCATACGCTTTTTTACTTTGCTTTTATTTACTTAATACATTTTTTAGTCGTCCACTTTCCTTTACCAATACCGTTTGTAAAAGCCTGGATTTTTACATAATACTTCTTTTTCTTCTTCTTTAAACCTTTTAATGTCTTAGTATTATGCTTGCCACCCTTGATAGTAATTTTGTGGGAGTCTTTTACCATATTCTTATCTGATGAATACCAGATAGTATATCCGCTCGCGTAAGATTGAGCGCTCCACTGAAGTTTGATT
>CAMVRH010000141.1 GCA_947169835.1 uncultured Lachnospira sp.
GAAAGCTGGTTTGTATTTAGAGCAGCATTTAGTCTAAAACACGGTGGAGTCAAATATAAAACATTTATGTTTATCTCAGCTATACTTGTTTTCGCAAGTGTACTATTCGTAAAACAACATGTAATAATAGACGTTATTGGTGGAATAGTCGTAGTAGAGATTGCATTATTCCTCGCAAAGAAATATAATCTAGGTAGAGTATTTTTTGTACTAGAACGAAAAATAACAGGCAAAAACCAAGAGGAATAATGAAGAATTTTAAAAGAACAATAATATATATGTTAGTGTTCGTGGCTTTGGCTGCGCTTACAGTCTATGTCATGGTCACTCAGACCAAGTCTTTCTCGCTTAAAAGCTTTGGCACCATTCTATCTAGTATGAATCCTGTTTGGATTATTTTGGCATTTCTTGGAATGGTAGGTTTTGTCTTCTTCGAAGGCTTCGCCATTGTTATTATCTTGAGAGTCTTTGGTTATAAGAGAAGACTCAGGAGAGGATGGTTTTATGCCGCTCCTGATGTTTATTTTTCAGCCATTACACCATCAGCCACAGGTGGGCAGCCTGCATCACTTTACTTTATGCATAAAGATAAGGTGCCAGCAGCAGTATCTACCATTGCGCTGTTGTTAAATTTAATATTCTATATAGCATCTGTTCTGATACTAGGTTTAGTATGTCTAATTTTCTACCCAACAGTCTTGGGTGAATTTGATCCATTTTCAATGACACTAATTACTATCGGCTTCATAACACAACTTGTTTTGATGCTAGTATTTATTTTGCTAGTTTATAAGTCAGTAATTGTAAAGAAAATGGCAAACGGACTTCTTAGATTTGCTAAGAAACTTCACTTGATAAAGAATATGGACAAGAAGTTAAAGAAGTTAGATGATATGGAAGAGCAGTACAAAGAGTGTGCTGATTTAATTCTCAAGAACAAAGCGACTTTGTCGAAGGCGTTTCTTTGTAACTTCCTACAAAGAGTATCTCAGGTACTTATTTCAGTATTTGTGTTTTTGGGAGTTCAAGGCTGGACCGAAGGGCATAAAGATATACTTAAAGCATTCTCAGTTCAGGGATTTGTAGCGCTAGGTTCTAACGCAGTTCCTATTCCAGGAGCTATTGGTGCCGCAGACTATTTGTATGTAGACGGTTTTGCCGATTTACTAAATGACCCTGTTAGTGTAGAATTAGTAAGTAGAGGAATTTCATTCTACGTATGTGTATTAATATGTGGAATATTCACTTTGACAGCATATAGTATTTATAACTTTAGGGGAAAGAAGAAAAAGTAATGCTAGGAGTTTATGATTACACGGTAATATTGACTTATATCTCTGTACTTTCAGCAAGTACAGGTATTTTTGTGACACTTACAAATCCGGGACACCCATATATTGGTATGGTGTTCTTACTATTTTGTGGTTTGTGTGACACCTTCGACGGAAAAGTGGCCCGTACAAAGAAAAATAGAACTAAACTTCAAAAGGATTTTGGAGTTCAGATAGATTCACTCTCAGACTTGATAGCATTTGGAGTACTTCCTGTTTGTCTGGGAATGGCGCTTTACAATAAATCAAATGCAGGATACGAAAAGAAACTATTCGGTTTTGGTAAGGACCCTTGGATTGGAAACATTCCTATTTGGGTTATCTATATCATCTGTGTTTTGTTTGTCTTGGCTGCGCTTATTAGACTTGCGTATTTCAATGTGACATGCGAGGAGACACAAGGTGAAAACATGGATAGAAAGAAATATTATTTCGGACTTCCAGTTACAAGTACAGCGCTTATTTTCCCATCATTCTTAATTTTAAGATATGCAATAGCTGATATTTGGAAATATGATATTTCTCATTTGTATTTCGTGCTGTTAGTAATAGTAGGAGTATTGTTTATTGCAAGGTTTAAGATTACGAAGCCAAACAATGCGCTTATCTATTTAATGGTAGCGTTTGGTGTAGTAGAATTTATCGTAATGTTATTCTTCACCAGCTTGCAAAAGGATATTTGGTCATTTATTAACGCAGTTTTAAGATACATTAAGTGATAAGTTATGAATTACAAAGAATCAAAAGCATTAAGATTTTTATATCACACAGTACCTGGAAGGGTACTTCTAAAGGTTGTAACAAGCCCCATCATTTCTAAAATTGGTGGGGCTTATATGAATTCTGCCATCAGTGTTCGTCATATCAAAAAGTTCATTAAAAAGAACAATATAAATATGGACGAATACCACACAAAGAAGTGGAAGAGTTTTGACGATTTCTTTACGAGAAAGATTAGATCGAAGTATCGTCCTATAGACAAAGACCCAGATGCCTTCGTATCACCATGCGATGGAAGACTTTCAGTCTATGATATAAAGGAAGATACTACATTTGAGATTAAGGGTAGCCATTATACAGTGGAGAGTCTTTTGATGGACAATACCCATGCCCAGGAATTTGCCGGAGGCAAAGCATTAGTATTTAGACTATGCGTAGATGATTATCATAGATACGGATATCCAGCAGACGGACATATCTTATTCCTTTTGAATGTGAAAGGAAAGCTTCATACAGTACGTCCAATTGCTTTGGAGAAGTATCCAGTGTTTATACAAAATGCTAGATCAGTCACTTTGATTAAAACAAATAACTTTGATACTATCGCCCAAGTGGAAGTTGGCGCTTTGATGATTGGTAAGATTGAAAACCATAAAGCAGGCGGCCCTGTAGAAAAAGGAGATATAAAGGGAATGTTCCACTACGGCGGCTCAACCATTGTAGTTTTAACTAAAAAAGGCGTATTAAACATCCCAGAACACGACGAAGAAGTAAGAGTTAAATATGGCCAAAGAGTAAATACTTTATTGAGATAAAGCATTGAATTATTATACATTTTGATGTATATTTATATTACTATGTGATGAGCGGTGGAACGTTTTATCCATGGCTCATTTTTTCGTTAGAGGAGGAAATTTATAATGAAAAAACTATTAGCATTAGCCCTAACATTAGTTATGGCTGCAACAGTATTCACAGCATGTGGTTCTTCAAAGAAAGAAGACGCTACTACAGCTAAAAAAGAAGAAGTAGCTACTGTTAAGACAGACGGAATGAAAACTATTGAAAAAGGAACACTTAATGTTGGTGTTGAAATCGGATATCCACCATTTGAGCAGTTTGCAGAAGATGGCAAGACTGAAGAAGGATACGACATCGATATTATTTCAGGCGTTGCAAAGAGATTAGGCCTAAAGGTTAACTTTGTAAATACAGCTTTTGATGGTATCT
>CAMVRH010000142.1 GCA_947169835.1 uncultured Lachnospira sp.
TCTTAAAACAAGTCACGTAGTTACTACTCCTGTTCATCGGTTTTATATTTAATTGTAAAATATATTACAACTTGAATGGATATTTGTCAATAATATTATTTATAAATATCCACAAAAAGAGAATGCCGAATTTCGACATTCTCTTTCTTTAATAGGTATTCATTAGTCTTCTCTGTTAGCATTTTCCTCAATCTGTTTAGCCTGCACATCACCAGGAGCTTGCTCGTATTTGGATACTACGTATTCAAATTCGCCGCTACCACCTGTGATTTGACGGAGGGCTGTGGAATAACCGTATAGTTCTAATACTGGAACTTCAGCTTCGATAAACTGTTTTCCGCCTTCGATAGCTGTCATATTAGAAACACGACCACGTCTCTTATTTAAGTCTCCCATTACGTCTCCTGAGTTTTCATCTGGACATGTAACTTTAAGTTCTGCAATTGGCTCTAGGAGAACTGGATTAGCCTCCATGAAACCTTTCTTAAACGCGAGTACCGATGCAGTCTTAAATGCCATCTCAGATGAATCTACAGGGTGGTAAGAACCGTCTATAAGAGTACACTTGATTCCTACTACAGGATAACCAGCCATAGGTCCTGCCTTAACACACTCCTGAATACCTTTTTCAACAGCTGGGAAATAATTCTTTGGTACAGCACCACCAACTACTCTCTCTGCAAACTCGTAAGCTGTAGAAAGATCGCCTGATGGCTCAAATTCCATAATTACATCACCATACTGTCCGTGTCCACCGGATTGTTTTTTGTGCTTTCCTTGAACCTGAGACTTACTTCTGATAGTCTCGCGGAAAGCAATTCTAGGTTTGTGAAGCTCGATTTCAACTTTATATTTGTTCTTTAGCTTAGATGCCATTACTTCAATCTGTTGATCTCCTATACCATAAAGTAATGTCTGTCTGTTTTCATCGTCCACTACAAACTTGAAAGTTAAATCTTCAATACATAGCTTAGTCAAAGCCTGTGCAATCTTATCTTCATCACCTTTATTCTTAGCAGTGTATGCCATATATGTGTAAGGTTTAGACATTGTTGTTGGATGATATTCGATAGCCCATTTCTTAGTAGATAATGTGTCACCAGTACGTGTACTATCTAACTTACCAATGGCTCCAATATCTCCTGAATGAAGTTCTGGAACTTCAATAACGTCTTTACCTCTCATAACGTAGAGCTTGTTTAATTTTTCCTCTACGTCCTTGTTTGCGTTAAATACTGTATCGCCTGCTTTCAAAATACCAGTACGAACCTTCACTAGAGAATACTTTCCAACGAATGGGTCCATGATAGTTTTGAATACATAAGCTGATACTGGTTTAGAATCATCAAAGTCTGCTACCACTTCTTCACCTGTGTTTACGTCAGTAGCCTTCTTCAATACTTCTGCTTTATCTGCTGATGGGAAATATTTTTCAAATCCCTGTAGAAGAGATGTAACACCCTGACATGTGATAGCTGAACCAAGCATAACTGGTACGATATCACAACTAATTACGTTCTGTCTAAGTGCTGTTGAAATTTCTTCTGTAGTAAATTCTTCGCCTTCGAAATACTTCTCCATTAACTCCTCATCAGATTCTGCCACAGCCTCCATCAAAGCGTCTCTGCAAGGATCGAGTTCACCGTGAATACTATCAGGAATATCCATTTCCGTATAGTTACCCTGATCATCGGTATACTTTCGTCCACCCATCTTTACTACATTCACATAACCTGTTAGTGAATCACCTTCTATGATAGGCAAATGGAAAGGAGCAATCTTCTTTCCAAATTTATCCTTGAGGTCTTGAACTATCTGGGCATAATCCGCATTTGGATCATCCATATTTGTTACAAAGAACATTCTAGGAATTTGTCTACGTTCACAAATTTCCCATGCTTTAACTGTGCCGACTTCCACGCCAGCTTTTCCGTTAACAACTATTACAGCAGCATCTGCCACACTCATAGCATCTTCTGCTTGACCGATAAAATCAAAATAGCCTGGGGCATCTAAAATATTGTATTTCAAACCTTCCCACTCTACAGGAACTACAGACGCACTAATCGAAAACTGTCTGCTAGTTTCCTCTTCGTCATAATCGCTTATAGTGTTTCCATCGACTATCGTTCCCATTCGATTTATCACACCTGTCGAATATGCGAATGCTTCAGCTAGAGTGGTCTTGCCGGCCCCTCCGTGTCCTAAAAATACAACGTTTCTAATTTTGGAAGTTTCATATACTTTCATAAAAACGTCCCTCCTTATAAAATTTTAATCCGGTGAGCATTTCTGCCCCACAACATACTATTATTTTACTCCTTTTTTTCGTCTTGCACAATAAAGGTTAAAAGTTTAACAAAGAAACTTTTTCTGTTATAATAACTAAAATGAATTTTGGCTTATGCCTTTGGCGAAGCCGTAATGGAGTTAATTATGAATAAGAATTTTGGAATAATTGGAATAGGTTTAATAGGCGGTTCTATCGCGAAAACTTTGCGCAAGACTTATCCTGACTGCAATATCACTGTGTACAACCGCGGCGAAGAAGCCAGAAAGCTCGCGCTAGATGATGGAACTGCAAATGTCGCATGCGACAAAGTAGATGAGACTTTTAACACTTGCGACTACATTTTCCTTTGCACTCCTGTTGAACATAACACTACTTATCTTTCACAGTTGAAAGACATTATAAAAGATGATTGTATTATCACTGACGTCGGCAGCGTCAAAGGAAACATTCACAAGGTTGTTAGCGAATTAGATATGGATGAAAACTTTATTGGCGGACACCCAATGGCTGGATCTGAAAAAACTGGCTATGAAAATTCTCACAACCATATGTTGGAAAATGCTTTCTACGCTATCACTCCTACTGATAAAGTTTCAAGAGATAAAGTGGCTGAGTACAAACAGATTGTAACAGATATGGGAGCTATCCCTATTATATTTTCACCTGAAGAACATGATCACACAGTTGCAACTATTTCACACTTGCCACATTTGATCGCATCTAGTCTTGTTAACTTGGTTAAGGATAACGATTCAAAAGAAGAATATATGAAGACTTTGGCGGCCGGTGGTTTCAAAGGCATCACTCGTATCGCTTCATCTTCTGCTGATATGTGGGAGCAGATTTGTATGACCAACTCAGAAGAGATTAGCAAGATGCTTCAAAAATATATCGATAGTTTGAAATCTGTTAAGGATGAACTAGATTCTAAAGATGCTCCCG
Organism: uncultured Lachnospira sp.; assembly: GCA_947169835.1. GTDB lineage: Bacteria > Bacillota > Clostridia > Lachnospirales > Lachnospiraceae > Eubacterium_G. The sequence continues at coordinate 3,236 of CAMVRH010000142.1, forward strand.
CTATTCATGATATGTTTGTCGAGAGCAAGGATTACAGGGAC
>CAMVRH010000143.1 GCA_947169835.1 uncultured Lachnospira sp.
GTTAACATCGTTGTCAATTAGGTATCTTTGCATACATTTTTCTTGGTCATCATATGTGTAAAGAGATGTATCTCCGTCCCAATTCATCGCATACACAAAGAACAATCCCTTTTCATCATCCAAAATCCATGCGTCAACTTTTTGACCATCAATCTTGATTGTCTTCTTGTCGTAGTTCTTCAAAATGTCGTCTGTCTTTTCAGGCTGAACAATTGTGTACATTCTACTCTTTACTTTAACGTTGCTCATTGGATAGAGTTTCTTTGAGTCTTTGTCGTAGATGTAGAATCCACTCTTGTCGCCGTCCAAGTAGAAGGCAGTTAAATCTTTTTCTTTACCTTTGATGGCATCGTAACTCTTGCCATCATATTTAGCAGTAGTCTTAACGAATCCTCTAGGGATGTCCTTCTTTGAAAAAGATGTAATCTTATATTCTTTTCCGTTAACCTCTACCTTTGCAGACTTCTTCGAAGTTTTAGTAACCTTATCCTTCTTAGCAGCCTTTCCACCTTCTTTGTACTGTGAATCCTCGGCAGGTGTACATTTCTTAGTCTTTAGTGTGTAAACTTGCTTTGCACCATTAGTTGCTGTGACAGTCACTGTAGTTTTGTTTTTGCCAGTGTCCATTCTTGTGTTTACTGCTTCTTTGTCCACAACTGCTGTAGAAGTTGGATCTTGTGTTGTAACCAAAATCTCTATTCTTTGACAATTCGACTTAACGACAAAATCGTATTTGTAAGTTGTTGGTTTGAATTTGAACTTAAGTTGTTTCTTTACTCCAGCATTATCCACACTATACACTTGCATAGATTTCAAATCAGTAGCTGGCGCAGCATTAACTACCATTAAACTTGATGAAAATACAAATGTTAATGCTAAAACTGTTACTAGTAATCTCTTTAGACTTTTCATTTTCTTAGACTCCTTTATCTAAAATTTATAGTTCTTTTCCGATATCTGTTCTCATATATTTGTTATCAAAATCGATTAGCTTTGTAGCTTCGTAAGCGTTCGCTCTAGCTTCTTTAAGTGTGTCACCCTTAGCTGTCACGCCCAAAACTCTTCCGCCGTTTGTCACGATTTTGCCATCGTCCAACTTAGTGCCCGCGTGGAAGACATAGTATCCGTCTTTTCCATCGAACTGTTCTAGACCTTTAATCTCAAATCCCTTTTCATATGAAACTGGGTATCCGTCACTTGCAAGTACCACGCAAACTGCTGCGTTGTCTTCAAACTGAAGATCAATCTCGTCAAGTTTTCCGTCGATACAAGCCTCAAACACGTCTATTATATCATTTTTCATTCTTGGTAACACTACCTGCGCTTCAGGATCGCCAAATCTAGCATTGTACTCTAGAACCTTTGGTCCATCTTCTGTTAGCATCAATCCAAAGAAGATAATTCCTGTAAATGGTCTACCCTCAGCTGCCATCGCATCCACAGATGCCTGGTAAATATATTTTTTACAGAACTCATCCACATCATCTGTGTAGAAAGGACTAGGTGAGAATGTTCCCATACCACCAGTGTTAAGTCCCTGGTCACCGTCTTTGGCGCGCTTGTGATCCTGCGCTGAAGTCATAATCTTGATAGTCTTTCCATCTACGAATGAAAGAACTGAAACTTCCTTACCAGTCATAAACTCTTCCACTACTATAGTGTTTCCGGCTTCGCCAAATTTCTTATCAAGCATCAAAGTCTTAACGCCTTCCATAGCCTCTTCTCTAGTCTGGCAAATTAAAACTCCTTTGCCGAGGGCTAATCCGTCTGCTTTTAGAACGATTGGCATCTTTGCAGTCTCTAGATATTTCATTGCTTCCTCAGGTGAGTCGAAGTTTTCATATCCAGCTGTTGGGATATTGTACTTCTTCATCAAATCCTTTGAGAATGCCTTTGAACCTTCTAGGATAGCTGCGTTCTTTCTTGGGCCAAACACTCTAAGTCCAGCCTCTTCAAACTTATCTACAACGCCGCCCACTAGTGGGTCGTCCATTCCGATAACTGTCAAATCAATTTCTTTTTCCTTTGCAAAGTCTACTAGTTTATCGAATTCCATTGCTCCGATATCTACACACTCTGCTATTTGTCCTATGCCAGCGTTACCTGGTGCACAGTAAATCTTATCTACCTTTGGGCTTTTAGCAACTGATGTTGCTATAGCATGCTCTCTTCCGCCACTTCCTACTATTAATACTTTCACTGTTTTCTCCTCGCTTTATTTATTTGCTAATTCGTTTATTACTTCAGGAAGAATCTGCCACTCGGCTTCTTCCATAACACGTCTCTGTAATGTTTCAGGTGTATCGTCTTCTCTCACTGCCACTGCCTTTTGTTTGATGATTGGTCCTGTGTCAGTTCCTTCATCGACAAAGTGCACTGTAGCACCTGTTATCTTTACACCACGCTCCAAAGCTTTTTCATGTACTTTTAAACCATAGAAGCCATCACCGCAAAATGAAGGGATGAGCGATGGATGAATGTTTATGATTTTGTTCTCATACTTTTTAACAAGTTCTGCAGGAAGTACTACTAAGAATCCTGCTAGCACTATCAAATCTAGATTATAACTATCAATTGTTTCTAGAAGTGCCTTGTTAAATTCATCTCTAGTCTCATAGTCCTTTGGCGATACCGCCACTGCTTCTATGCCTTTACCTTTAGCACGCTCTAGCGCGTAAGCATCTTTTTTATTACTTATTACAACTTCTAATGTGGCGTTTGTAATCTTTCCAGCATCCATCGCATCCATAATGGCCTGTAAGTTTGTGCCACCACCAGAAACTAAAACTCCAAATCTCATATTGGTCCTTCCTTAATCTACTAGCACTGCTTCTTTGTCGCCGGCTTCTATGTGTCCAACTTCATATGCTTTGTCGCCAGCTGCTTCTATAGCTGCCATAGCCTTATCCACGTCAGCCTCGTCCACTGCAATAATCATTCCAAGTCCCATATTGTAAGTAGCATACATCATCTCTTCATCTATTCCGCCAGTCTTCTGTAGAAGATCAAAAATTGGTGGGATGTTGTAACTGCTCTTGCTCACGATAGCCTTAACTCCGTCTGGAAGCATACGTGGGATGTTTTCGTAAAAGCCGCCGCCTGTAATATGGCTACAACCCTTAACTGTAACTCCAGCATCCTTCACATTCTTAAGAGCCTTAACATATATACGAGTTGGTGCAATCAAAGCCTCTCCCAAAGTAGTTCCAACTTCGTCGTAGTAAGTGTCTAGTGACTCTTTTG
>CAMVRH010000144.1 GCA_947169835.1 uncultured Lachnospira sp.
TACTCTGTACCGTCAAAATCACCAGTGTAGACTTCATTTATGTTTTCAATGATTCCATACTTTGGATCGACATATTCCAAGTGAACTCTGACATCCAAGTCTGGTCTATTCTTCTTTAGATAATTATAAAGAGACATGCAAGAACCAATAGCATCTCCATCTGGTCTGATGTGTCCTGCTATACCAATCTTTGTAGCATCTCCAATAATGTCATTAATCTTCATCATTTTGAGCCTCCTCTGTGTCAGACTCATCATCTGAATCTACGTGCAAGTCATCAATCATCTTTGAAAGTTTCATTCCATACTCGATTGATTCATCGTACACGAATTCTAATTCTGGAGTGTTTCGAAGGTTGATTGTGTGCGCAAGTTCTTTTCTAATAAATCCCTTAGCACTCTTTAGACCTTCCATAGTGTCTTCTTTCGCTTTATCATCACCAAGCACACTGATAAAAACTTTTGCAGTCTTTAAATCAGTAGCTACTTCCACTGCCACTACAGTAGTCATCATAGCAATTCTTGGGTCTTTAAGTTCACGAATGATAACACCAAGTTCTCTTTGAACTTCCATATTTATTCGGTTGTTTTTAATACTACCTTTTTTCATAATTATTTCCTCATAAAACTATTAGCGAGCCGCTTGGCTCGCCAAAGTTTATTGTCTAGCAACCTCGTGCATTACATATGCTTCTACCATATCGCCTTCTTGTACGTCGTCGAAGTCTTCAAATACAAGACCACACTCGAAGCCTGCCTTCACTTCCTTAGCATCGTCCTTGAAACGTTTTAGTGAAGCCAAGTCACCTTCGAAGATCTGCTCGCCTTCACGAGTGATACGGACTTTACATCCTCTCTCGATCCAACCATCTTCCACGTATGAACCAGCGATATTACCAACACCTGAAGCCTTGAATATCTGACGAACCTCTGCATGTCCAATAACACTCTCTTCGTATACTGGAGCAAGAAGTCCCTTCATAGCTCTCTCGATATCGTCAATAGCGTTATAGATTACATCGTATAGTCTGATATCAACTTTCTCATTACGAGCAGTCTCTTCTGCTAATGAATCAGCCTTAACGTTGAAACCGATAATAACTGCGTTTGACGCAGAAGCAAGGATAACGTCTGACTCTGAAATGTTACCAGCGCCGTCGTGAATAACCTTAACTTCAACTTCCTCATTTGAAAGTTTAGTCAAACTCTGCTTAACAGCTTCCACTGAACCCTGAACGTCAGCCTTAACAATAAGGTTAAGTTCTTTAAGTTCACCAGCTTCAATCTGTGAGTTAAGATCCTCAAGTGTAATTCTAAATTTATTCTTTTCAAGCATCTTCTGCTTGCTGTCCTCTACGAATGTAGCCGCAAAGTCCTTTGCCTCAGCCGAAGTCTTTGTAGAAACAAATACTTCACCAGCGTTTGGCACACCGTTAAGACCAAGAATCTCAACTGGTGTAGATGGGCCAGCTTTTTCGATTGCCTTTCCTCTGTGGTCAGCCATTGCACGCACTTTACCGTGTGTAGCACCGGCAGCCACGTGGTCACCAATCTTAAGTGTACCCTTCTGGATAAGAGCTGTAGCAACAGGTCCCTTACCTTTATCTAGCTTAGCCTCTACTATGATACCTCTAGCCTCACGGTTAGGGTTAGCCTTAAGTTCAAGCACGTCAGCCTGAAGAAGTACCATCTCTAGCAGATCGTCAATACCCTGTTTTGACTTAGCTGATACTGGAACCATCTCAACATTACCACCCCACTCAGTTGAAAGGAGTTCGTGCTCAGATAGACCCTGCATAACTCTGTTTATATCTGCACCTGGTTTATCAATCTTGTTGATTGCAACAATGATTTCGATTCCAGCTGCTCTAGCATGGTTGATAGCCTCAATAGTCTGTGGCATAACACCGTCATCAGCTGCTACTACCAAAATAGCGATATCTGTAGACTGTGCACCACGCATACGCATAGAAGTAAACGCCTCGTGTCCTGGAGTATCAAGGAATGTAATCTTTCTTCCGTTGATTTCAACTACAGAAGCACCGATGTGCTGTGTGATACCACCAGCTTCGCCTTCTATCACGTTTGTCTCTCTAATAGCATCAAGAAGTGATGTCTTACCGTGGTCGACGTGACCCATAACACAGACAACAGGAGGACGTTTTTCCATATCCTTCTCGTCTTCTTCATCTTCTTTTAGAAGTTCTTCAATGATGTCTACCTTTTCTTCTTTTTCGCAGATGATGTCATAGCCGATAGCAATCTCTTCAGCATCTTCGAATGAAAGCTCAGTGTTCACTGTCACCATCTTGCCCTCTAAGAATAATTTCTTGATGACATCTGATGCTGTCATCTTCATTCTCTCAGCTAGCTCGCCAATAGTGATAACATCTGGCACTTCGATAACTTTAATCTCTTCACGCTTCTCTTCTTTCTTCTTAGGCTTTGTAAGTTTCTGTTTTGAGAAGTCGCGTGCCTTTCTGCCACTTGGGCCATCCTCGAATCTTCTATCTGCGTTTCTGTTATCTCTTCTCTTATTATTTTTCTTTCTGCCTTTGCCTTTGGCTGGAGCGTCGTCTTTACGAACCTCCATCTTTTCAGGACGGTGCTTTCTCCCTCTGCTTGGCTTATCACCATCGTCAGATGCTTTTCTTACAACGCCACCCTTCTTTCCATCAGAAACTGGACCAGTAATCTTTCTGCCCTTTTTCTTTGGCTTAGCAGGTTTTTCTTCCTTCTTCTCCTCTGAAGTCTCAGCAGCCTTCTCTTCTGTCTTCTTCTCTGTCTCTTTAGCCTTTGCTGCAGCTTCGTCAGTAGATTTTTTCTTTCTTCTCTTCTTTGTTGTGCCTTCAGATTCAGAAGAACTTGATTTCTTCTTGCGCTTTTTGTGCTCGCCGTGATGCTTGTGCTCACCTGAACTTCTATGTTTACGCTTTTTCTTTCCGTCCTTTGAACCTTCGCCTGTCTTTAACACACCACGACTTGTAATAATCACACGTGGTTTCTTTTCTTCTTTTTCTTCGTCTGAAGATTCTTCAGCTTTTTCTTCCTTTCCTTCTTCTTTTTCTTCAGCTTTCTCTGTAGACTTTTTAGTAGTCTTCTTTGGCTTCTCCTCTTTATCTGCCTTTGCCGCAGGCTTTGCGGCTCCGCCAAAGTGCTTTCTAACTTTTTCTATGTTGTCATCTTCAAT
>CAMVRH010000145.1 GCA_947169835.1 uncultured Lachnospira sp.
GAATCTAAAGATGAAATGGATTCATTTGCCAAATTCCCAGATCTACTTTTGATGGACGGTGGAAAGGGCCAAGTAAATATAGCGCTTGAAGTGTTAAAAGAAGTGGGACTAGATATTCCAGTTTGTGGAATGGTAAAAGATGACACACACAGCACTCGTGGGCTATTTTATAACAATGAAGAGATTGATATTGACAAACGAAGCGAAGCGTTTAAACTAATCACGAGAATCCAGGATGAGACTCATAGATTTGCCATTGAATATCACAGAAGACTAAGAGGCAAGAAAGAGATTAAGTCTATCCTAGATGATATAGAGGGCGTTGGTCCTACTAGAAGAAAGGCTTTGATGAGGACTTTCAAAGATATTGACAAAATCAGGGAAGCAACAGTGGAAGAACTGACAAAAGCCGACGGTATTACAGAAAATGTAGCCAAAAACATTTACGAGTATTTTCATAAATGATAAAATAATAAAGATGGAGTAAAAATTATTCTTATAATTCGGAGGATGTTATGGAGAATATGAAATTTAGCGAAATCATTAGTAATTACGGACTAGTATATTACACACCAGAGATAGACCCAGACGAGGTTATTATTAACACACCAGAAGTTAATAGACCTGCTTTGCAGCTCGCTGGTTTCTTTGAGCACTTTGATAAAGAACGTGTTCAGGTTATTGGAAATGTGGAATGTGCTTTCCTTGATAATATGGAAAAGAAAAACCGCGTGTGGGTTTACGATAAATTGATGAGCAGTGGTATTCCTTGCCTAATCATTTGTCGAGGTGTCGAGCCGGACAAAGAACTGCTAGAAGCAGCAGTTAAGTATGGAGTGCCTGTAGCTACTACAGAGATGGCTACTTCACCATTTGACGCAGAACTTACTAGATGGCTCCATGTTCAGCTTGCACCAGAAAAGACTCTCCATGGAGTTTTAGTGGATGTGTACGGCGAAGGAGTTTTGATTATGGGTGAGAGCGGCATCGGTAAATCAGAAGCTGCCCTTGAACTAATAAAGCGTGGTCACAGATTGGTTAGTGATGACGTGGTTATTGTTAAGAAAGTTAGTGACGAGACTTTGATTGGTACTTCACCTGACATGACAAAGCACTTAATTGAACTTCGCGGTATCGGAGTGATTGATGTTAAGGCATTGTTCGGTGTTGAAAGTATTCTAGATACAGCAAATATAGATATGGTTATCCAACTAGAAGAGTGGGACCGCGGCAAAGACTATGACAGACTTGGATTAATAGATCACCACATAGACATTCTTGGAAACCAAGTTATAAGTTACAACATTCCAGTTAGACCTGGACGAAATGTTGCAGTTATAGTTGAGTCTGCATCAGTTAACCACAGACAGAAGATGCTTGGATACAATGCAGCACAAGAACTCGAGAGAAGAGTGGAAGAGAGTTTCTCAGAAGATAAATAATTGTTTAGTGAGGAAGACTAAAAAATTAGGAGTTAATATGAGAGAGTATTGTTTTGGAGTGGATGTAGGTGGCACCACAGTAAAAATTGGATTGATTAAAACTACTGGTGAGATAGTAGAAAAGTGGGAGATAGAAACTGACACTAGTAATAATGGCGAAAACATATTGGGTGATATTTGTAAATCTCTTGATGCCAAGTTAGATCAGTGGAATCTTAAACCAAATGATATAGAAGGAATTGGAATTGGACTTCCTGGCCCAGTGCTAGCAAATGGCACAGTTTTAAACTGTGTAAATCTAGGATGGGGTACTTTCAATGTGACAGAAAAGATGTCACAGCTTTTCCACGATATTCCAGTGAAGGCTGACAACGATGCAAATGTGGCAGCGTTGGGCGAAGACTGGATGGGAGCTGGAAAGAAATATAGCAGTATAGTAATGGTTACTCTAGGCACTGGTGTAGGTGGCGGAGTAATTATTAATAAAAAGATAGTCCAGGGCTTTAACGGAGGCGCTGGAGAGATAGGACACATAACAGTTAATGAAGAAGAGACAGAGAGTTGTAACTGTGGAAGATTTGGATGTCTTGAGCAGTATTGCTCAGCTACAGGTGTCGTTAGACTTGCAAAAAGATATATGCAGTCTCACGGCGAACCTACAAAGATGAGAGACATTAACCCTCTTGCTTGTAGAGATGTGTTTAACCTAGCAAAAGAAGGTGACGAAGCAGCAGCGAATGTCGTTAGAGAAATGTCTGAGTGTCTAGGTAAAGGTCTTTCAGTTATTGCAAGCGTTGTAAATCCTCAGTGCTTTGTTATAGGCGGAGGAGTGAGCAAGGCTGGACAGTACTTGATTGATAATGTGGAAAGATATTACAGAGCAAGTTGTTTTGCACCATGTAGCAATGCTGAAGTTAAACTAGCAGAGCTTGGCAATGATGCAGGAATTATTGGAGCAGCAGCTTTAGTTTCTAGATCAGAAGAAAAAGTAATTTTAGACTAAGGATATAAAAATGATAGAAGCTTTAAAACAGATAGTTGGTGAAAACAGCATATTTGAAAATGAGAACATGGCAAATCACACTACATTCAAGTGTGGTGGAAATGCCAGTCTTTACATTGCGCCAAATTCCACCGACGAACTAGTGAAAGTACTAGAAGTTTTAAGAAATGAAAACTATCCATATATGGTTATTGGAAACGGAAGTAACTTGTTAGTAAAAGATTCAGGTTACGACGGAGCCATAGTGGAAGTAGATAAAAAGATTTCAGAAATAGATGTCCGCGGCGAAGAAATAATAGTAGAAGCCGGAGCTAAGCTTTCAAAGGTGGCTACTATTGCTATGGAAAATGATTTGGCGGGCTTTGAATTTGCACACGGCATCCCAGGGAATATGGGTGGTGCTGTTGTTATGAATGCTGGAGCTTACGGCGGAGAGATGAAAGATGTCCTAAAGTGGGTGAAGGTAGTAGATCAAAACGGTGAGATTAAAACTCTAGAAAATGAAGAACTAGAGTTGGGATATAGAACAAGCCGAGTTATGAAGGAGAAGATGATTGTTCTTGAGGCTTGTATCAAACTTGATCTTGGAATTATGGGCGAGATTGCAGATGTTATGGCTCTTCTAATGAGCAAGAGAAAAGCTAGTCAGCCACTTGAGTATCCAAGTGCAGGTTCTACATTTAAAAGACCTGAGGGTTACTTTGCAGGAAAGTTAGTACAGGATGCTGGAATGAAAG
>CAMVRH010000146.1 GCA_947169835.1 uncultured Lachnospira sp.
GTTACCCAAACTTTGTAATATCCATCACCCTGTGAATTATTCTTAAGCTGAATATACTTCTTAGCCTTAATATCTTTCTTTGAAGGTGTACTTTCTTCTTTAGTACAGAAATACAAAGAACCAGGTTTACCTAATTCTTCAAGCACCTTATCAGCATCGTACTGTCCAGGAATAGAAACTGCGATTTTGTCATCACCCTCTTTTTGAACCTGAGCTTCAGTACTGAATACCTGTACTCTCTTTTCTAACTTGTTGATAGTATCCTCAAAGTCAGTCTGTGAATACTTGCCATTATCCTTGGAAACTTGATAAGTGATACTTACACCACCCTTTAAGTCTAGTCCAAGTTTAATAGACTTTGCTTGGCCGTACCCAGCCACACCAAAAACTAATACATACGCAGCAAATGCTACCATAGCAATTGATAACACAAATGCGATTATTGCCTTTGGTCTAGTCATTTTGAATTTCATGTTTAACCTCTTTCTTGCTAGCTTTCAGCTAACGCTGCTTTTATCATTATCGAGCATTCAACTCTCTTCTTTTCCATTTCACATCCAATATCGTATGTGGTGTTTATGGAACCATTCTGCTTGTAAGCATTTGCAGCACATCCACCGCTACAATAAAACTTGGCAAAACAGTCTTTGCACTTCTCTTTGGAGTAGACATTACACTCTCCAAACTTCTGTGCCACTTCAGGTTTTGTGATTCCTTCATCGACATTGCCCATTAAGAAATCTTCGTCTCCGACGAACTGATGACATGGATACAAGTCTCCCCATGGCGTCACCGCCAAATACTCAGTACCCGAGCCACAACCTGATAGCCTTTTATATACACAAGGGCCACCGCTTAAATCAATCATAAAGTGAAAGAATGTAAAGCCATTTCCCTCTTTGTGTCGCTTGATATATTCTTTGGCCAGTTTGTCATACTCTTCAAGTATCTGTGGTAAATCCTGTTCTCTGATAGAATATGGATCTTCCTCTGGACCAACTACTGGCTCAATAGATATCTGTTTAAATCCTAAATCTGCAAAGTGTTTAACATCTTCTGAGAAATCTAAGTTTTCTCTAGTAAATGTTCCTCTGATGTAATAGTTGTTCTGGTCTCTACTCTCAGCAAGTTTTTGAAACTTAGGTACTATTAAATCATAACTTCCCTTGCCGTTTCTAAATGGTCTCATATTATCATTAACTTCTTTTCGACCATCTAGACTGATTACTACATTTCCCATTTCTTTGTTTAGGAAATCTTGAACTTCATCGTTTAACAAAACTCCGTTTGTAGTAAGCGTGAATCTAAACTTTTTATTGTTAGCTTCTTCTATGGATCTGCCATACTCTACTAGTTGTTTCACAACATCCCAGTTCATAAGTGGCTCTCCGCCAAAGAAGTCTACTTCCAAATTTACTCTGTCGCCAGAATTTGCTACTAAGAAATCTAGCGCTTTCTTTCCAGTCTCAAAACTCATCAACTCACGTCTGCCGTGATATTCGCCTTCCTCTGCAAAGCAATATTTACAAGCAAGGTTGCAATCATGTGCAATATGTATACATAGAGCTTTAACTACTGGCTTATGATACTTTTTAAAATCATCAATGATGGGTTCATATTTGTCTACTGTAAATAGCTGATTGTTTTCCTTAAGTTCAGTTACCTCATCTAGTGATTCTCGAATCTGATCAGCATCATACTTGTCTTTTAGGTCTTCAACAATCTCATCAGCGCTTTTATTCTCATACAACGAAATAACATCATAAGTGACATCGTCCACCACATGCACAGCACTGCTATCTACGTCCATTACAATATTGAATCCATTGCTCTTATACTGATGAATCATTGTAATATCCTCCAAAATATTAAGCCTATTTAACGCACTATAACAGAGTCGATGGACGGCTCTGTTATACGATACTCAATATTTAATTATCTTTAATTATTTTTGTTCGCAAGTCTGGTTTCCAACTGTGCAAGATGTCTTACAAGCTGACTGGCATGATGTCTGACACTCGCCACAACCACCTTTTTTTACTGTATCGTTTAATGTCTTATCTGTAAGTGTTTTAATATGTTTCATAATACCCTCCAAAACGGCTTTTTTTGAAACAAAAGTTCCTAAAAAATTATATCACAAAGGTAGCTTTTTTCCAAACACTTTTTGCCCCATTTTTCCTTTAAAAAATCGGCATTTTAAGGGGTTTTTGACGCAGTCTATTTCTTGACAATAAACACCCCTTTTTGTACAATCTTTTCTATAAATCGAACGGATTTATAAATTTTATTACAAAGGAGGTCTATATGGACCCGATTAACATAGCGATGCTATGTATTTTAATTGTATTATTGTTATTATCAGCCTTTTTCTCAAGCGCTGAAACTGCTCTTACTACAGTTAACCGTATGAGAGTCAGAATGCGTGTGGAAGAAGGTAAAAAGAACGCTATTATCTTAAGTAAAATACTAGATGACGGCAGAAAAATGCTAAGTACAGTACTTATTCTTAATAATATTGTAAATATCTCTGCATCATCCATTGCCACTATATTTACTCAAGGAATTGTGGGCAATGCATATGTAAGTATTGGCGTTGGAATATTTACATTCATTCTTATTGTTTATGGTGAAATTATTCCAAAAACTATAGCAAGTATGCATTCAGAGTCTATCGCTCTACACTATGCTAGACCAATTAGATTTTGTATGTTTATATTCACTCCACTAATCTTTGTTTTGAATTTAATCTCTACTATCTTCTTAAAGATATTTAGAGTTAAAGTAAATTTGAATTCAAAGAAGATTACTGAGGGCGAACTTCGAACAATAATGGATGTCACCGAAGAGGAAGGCTTACTTGAATCTGAAGAGGTTGACATTATCAACAATGTCTTTGACTTTGGCGATCTAAAAGCTAAAGACATTATGATTCCAAAGGTTGATATTGTAATGGTGTCAATCGACACTACATACGAAGAGTTTTTGGATATAGTTAAAGAAAACAAATTCACTCGTATGCCTGTATACAAAGATAGTTCTGATAATATAGTCGGAATTGTAAATATAAAGGATTTGATTGTAAATCACATCAGCGGCGAAGAATTTGACATATCAGAAATGATGCGTGATCCATTCTACACTATCGCTACTAAGGAGATTAATGATCTTCT
>CAMVRH010000147.1 GCA_947169835.1 uncultured Lachnospira sp.
TTTAGGAAAGAGTGAAGAAGAGTGGGACGAATATATTGATATGGTAGCAGCAGTTGTTATCTTGGAACAGTATATGGCGAGCCACGGCGAGGAAGACAAAGAAGAGAAAGAAGATTAGAAGAAGAAAATGATTACGTTTACAGATGAAAATGGTAACCAAGTAGAGTTTGATATTATAGAAGAGACTAGAATTAATGGTGTTAATTACATTCTCGTGACGGACAAGGTCGAGGATGAAGAGGCAGAAGCCTATATATTAAAAGACGTATCAAGTGACGAAGACGAAGATGCTGTTTATGAGATGGTAGAAGACGAATCTGAGATTGACTACATCGGCAAAGTATTTGCTGAGTCTATGGAAGATGTCGAGATCATCAAATAACAGACTTGCGGATTTGGGCGCTCGGTATGCCATGAAACTTTTGTGTACGGATAAAACTAAATAGGAGGTACTTAGGAAAATGGCTAACGATGCAAAAATTAAGATCATTCCTCTGGGCGGCTTAGAACAGATAGGAATGAATATCACTGCGTTTGAGTTTAACGACAACATCGTAGTGGTAGACTGTGGACAATCATTTCCAGATGAGGAAATGCTTGGTATTGATTGCGTAATTCCAGATATTGAGTTTTTACGCGAGAATAAAAAGAAGATTAAGGGCTTCGTGATTACACACGGTCACGAGGACCATATTGGTGCGCTTCCTTTTGTATTAAAAGAGATAAACGCGCCTGTATATGCTACAAAGCTAACGATGGGAATCATCGAAGGCAAGCTGGTAGAACATGAATTGATGGATGTTGTAAAACGTAAAGTTGTTAAGTTTGGACAGAGCATCCACTTGGGTGATTTTAGAATTGAGTTTATCAAGACAAACCACTCAATTGCAGATGCGGCAGCGCTAGCTATTCATACTCCAGCGGGTGTCATCATTCACACAGGTGACTTTAAAGTTGATTACACACCTGTCTTTGGCGATGCCATAAACTTGCCTAGATTCTCAGACTTAGGAAAGCGTGGAGTGCTGGCTCTTATGTGCGATAGTACAAACGTACTTCGTCCAGGATTTACTCCATCGGAGAGCGAGGTTGGAAGAACATTCGACCACATCTTCCACGAGCACACAAAGAATCGAATCATCATTGCTACATTCGCATCGAACGTAGATAGAGTGCAGCAGATCATAAACACTGCGTATAAGTATAATCGTAAGGTTGTGGTAGAAGGCCGAAGTATGGTAAATGTTATTTCGGTTGCAAGGGAACTTGGCTACATCAAGATTCCAGACAACACATTGATTACAATAGAAGAGATGGAAAACTACACGGACGATCAACTCGTACTTATCACTACAGGTAGTCAGGGTGAGTCTATGGCGGCGCTTAGTCGAATGGCTGCTAGCATCCATAAGAAGGTTGAGATTGGACCAAACGACACAATCGTATTTAGTTCAACACCTATCCCTGGTAACGAGAAGGCCGTGTCAAAGGTTATTAACGAACTATATGAGAAGGGTGCAGAGGTAATCTTCCAGGATACTCACGTGTCAGGTCACGCGTGCCAAGAAGAAATCAAACTTATGTACTCGCTCATTAAACCTAAATATGCTATCCCAGTGCATGGCGAGTTTAGACATCTTAGAGAGCACGGCAAACTTGCCCAGCGTATGGGAGTGGAAAAAGAAAATGTCTTTATCCTTAAATCTGGTGATGTGCTAGAACTAGGAGAAGACAGCGGCGAAGTAGTAGACGAAGTGCCACATGGTACAGTACTTGTGGACGGTCTAGGTGTAGGTGATATTGGAAATATCGTACTTAGAGATAGACAAAGCCTAGCAGAAAGTGGTATTATTATCGTCGTTATCACATTGCAAAGATTTACAAATCAGCTTCTTGCTGGACCAGACATTGTAAGTCGTGGTTTCGTATATGTGCGTGAAGCTGAAGAGTTGATAGAAGATGCAAGATATGTGGTTGAGGATGCATTGGATGATGTATTATCAGATCCTAAGGCAGACTGGGCTACTATCAAAAACGCAATCAAAGACAACTTGAGTGATTACATCTGGAGCGAGATGAAGAGACGCCCTGTAATCATTCCAATTATTACTGAAGTGGAGTAAAGAAATGGCAGATAAGTCTCAAAGCGCTGCAAAGGCGGGCTTTAAATTTTTTAAATATTTCATAATGCTACTTGTGTTGGTAGTTTGTGCTACCATTGCATTTAGATTTGGCTCTGCAGTTTTTTCTAATGACGGAGTGGAAGACCCACCTGGAGTGGACCTTACGGTATCCGTTCCAAAGGGCACAACCATCAGCGGAATGGGAGACTTGCTTGAAAAGTACAACATCATTTCAGATGCCAATGTCTTTGGCGTACAAGCATGGCTTTACGGCGTGAAGAAAGTGAAACCCGGCACATATTCATTCAACAATTCAAAGGGCGGCGAAGATATTCTAAAGATTATTAACGGTGGCCCAAATACAAATAAAAAAGGTGAAAAGATAGAACCAGAGGACGAAGGAACAGGACAATGATCACAGATGAGAGATTTGTCACTTACATTCATTCACTTGAAAAGCCAAACAGCGAAATCTTGACTGAGATTGAGCAGGCGGCACATAAAGATTTGGTACCAATCATCAGAAAAGAAATGGAAAGTTTCTTGAGAGTGATTTTGACTATCAAACATCCAAAAGAAATTTTAGAGCTGGGTACTGCGATAGGGTACTCAGCTATTTTAATGAGTGAGTGTTGTGATGCAAAAATTACAACAATTGAAAATTACGAAAAGCGAATTCCAATAGCCCGTGAGAATTTTGAGAAGGCTGGAAAGTCTGACCAAATTGAACTGCTAGAGGGCGATGCTATGGAAGTTATGAAGACTTTGCCGAAGGAAAAATATGATTTCATTTTTATGGACGCGGCAAAGGCTCAGTACATCAATTACTTGCCGGAAGTTATGAGACTTCTTAACCCTGGCGGAGTTTTGATTACTGATAATGTTTTGCAGGATGGTGATTTGATTCAGTCTAAGTTCGTTGTGAGAAGAAGAGACAGAACAATTCACAAACGAATGCGTGAGTTTTTGGAAACTGTAAAACACGATGAGAGATTAGAAACTAGTATCGTTCCTATTGGGGATGGAATAGTTATGGCGGTGAAGAA
>CAMVRH010000148.1 GCA_947169835.1 uncultured Lachnospira sp.
AACCCCGGCAAATATCTTAGAGGCAGTGGAGCGGGGAGTTGATTTCTTTGACTGTGTTTATCCATCTAGAAATGGTCGCCATGCGCATGTTTACACAAATCATGGCAAGATGAATCTTTTAAATGAAAAGTTTAAACTTGATGATAGACCAATAGAGGAAGGTTGTCAGTGTCCAGCGTGTCGTGACTATTCAAGGGCATATATTAGACATTTGATTAAGGCTAAGGAAATGCTAGGAATGAGACTTTGTGTGCTTCATAACTTATATTTCTATAACAAAATGATGGAAGAGATTAGGGATGCAATAGCAAACAATAATTTCCAAGAGTATAAAAAGAATAAGTTGGCTGGATTCGAGGCAAACGGGGAAGATTAGAAAGTCCTTGAAAATAGTAGGCAAATACTTTATTATATTAATAATTAATTTTAGAAAAAACCTAGGAGGATTTTACATATGTTTATAGCAGCAAAAGTCGCTTTAGGTGGAAATATGTGGATGATCATTTTGTACGTCGTCGTCATTGTCGGAGCAATGTACTTTTTGTTAATCAGACCTCAGAAGAAGAATGAAAAGAAACAAAAAGACTTACTCGGTAATCTAGAAGTTGGCGATAGCGTGCTTACTTCGAGTGGATTCTACGGAATGGTTATTGACGTTCAAGATGACACAGTAATCGTAGAATTTGGTGGTAATAAGAACTGCCGAATCCCAATGCAGAAACAGGC
Organism: uncultured Lachnospira sp.; assembly: GCA_947169835.1. Classification (GTDB taxonomy): domain Bacteria; phylum Bacillota; class Clostridia; order Lachnospirales; family Lachnospiraceae; genus Eubacterium_G. The sequence goes on from CAMVRH010000148.1 coordinate 727, forward strand.
TATTGTAGACGTTGAAAAACCAACCGAAGAATAAGTCTAAAAGTTTTAAAATTTTCAGCTATCAGATGAGATCTGATAGCTGTTTTTTTATTCTTTTTTAAAGATAAAACAACGATTAATAAACGGTATTTTGACATAATTACCATATTGAAAATGACTGTATTTATGGTATAATTTATAAGATATTGCGTAACTTTAAATCATTAAAGTTATGCTATTAGAAAGAAGGATATTATGAACTTTAATATTGCAACTATTCCAGGAGACGGAATAGGACCAGAAATAGTAAAAGAAGCCACTAAAGTGCTAGATAAAGTGGGCGAAAAATTTGGCCATACTTTTAACTACACAGAAGTAGATATGGGTGGTGTTTCTATAGATAAGCACGGTGTGCCTCTAACTGATGAGGCGCTTGCTACAGCTAAAGAAAACGATGCAGTTTTGTTAGGCGCTGTAGGAGGAATCGTTGGAAAGGACAGTTGGTATGATTTAGCACCAAACCTAAGACCTGAGGCAGGATTACTTGCTATTAGAAAAGGACTTGGACTTTTTGCTAACCTTCGTCCAGCATACCTCTACAAAGAACTTAAAGGTGCGTGTCCTTTGAAGGAGTCAGTTGCTGATAAGGGATTTGATATGATAATCGTCCGTGAGCTTACTGGTGGTCTTTACTTTGGCGAAAGAGAGACTAAAGAAGTGGACGGAGTGATGACAGCTAAAGACACATTAGTCTACAACGAAAACGAGATTAGACGAATTGCAATCAAGGCTTTCGAGATTGCAATGAAGAGAAATAAAAAAGTGATTAGCGTGGATAAGTCAAATGTACTTGATTCATCTAGACTTTGGGACAAAGTTGTGAATGAAGTTGCTAAGGATTATCCAGAAGTAACACTAGAGCATATGCTAGTTGATAACGCAGCTATGCAGTTGGTTAAAGATCCAGCACAGTTCGACGTAGTAGTTACTGAGAATATGTTTGGTGACATCCTATCAGACGAAGCTAGTATGATTACAGGTTCAATCGGAATGCTTTCATCAGCATCTCTAAGAGAAGACAAATTTGGTCTATACGAGCCTAGTCACGGAGCAGCACCTGATATTGCAGGAGAAGACAAAGCAAACCCAATTGCCACAATTTTAAGCGCAGCTATGATGCTTAGATATTCTTTCGACTTGGACGAAGAGGCTGACGCAGTAGAAAAGGCAGTGGAAAAAGTTTTAGAAGATGGTATTAGAACAATTGATATTCACTCAGAGGGTATGACATTAGTTGGTTGTAAACAGATGGGTGATGAGATTGTAAGTAGAATATAAGGAGGACCAATTATGAAAAGTGATGCAGTAAAACAAGGGATGCAGACAGCACCTCAAAGATCATTGTTTAATGCGCTTGGTCTTACACAAGAAGAATTGAAAAAACCATTGGTTGGTATCGTATGCTCATACAATGAGATAGTACCAGGCCATATGAATTTGGATAAAATAGCAGAAGCCGTAAAGATGGGCGTTGCTATGGCAGGTGGAACACCTATTGAGTTCCCAGCTATCGCAGTTTGTGATGGTATTGCTATGGGACATATTGGAATGAAGTATTCGCTCGTTACTAGAGATTTGATTGCAGACTCTACAGAGTGTATGGCTTTGGCTCATCAGTTTGATGCGCTCGTTATGATTCCCAACTGCGACAAAAATGTACCAGGACTTTTGATGGCAGCTGCTAGAGTAAATGTTCCTACAGTATTTGTCTCAGGCGGACCTATGATGGCAGGTCATGTAATGGGACAGAAGAGAAGTCTTTCATCTATGTTCGAAGCTGTGGGCTCACATGCTGCAGGAAAGATGACAGATGAGCAGGTACAGGAGTTTGTTGAGAAAGTTTGTCCTACATGTGGTTCATGTTCAGGAATGTACACTGCAAACTCAATGAACTGTTTGACAGAGGCTCTTGGAATGGGACTTAAAGGAAACGGAACTATTCCAGCTGTTTACTCAGAGAGAATTAAGCTAGCTAAACATGCAGGTATGGCTGTAATGGATATGCTAGAAAAAGATATTAGACCTAGAGACATTATGACAAAAGACGCTATCTTAAATGCGCTAACTGTTGATATGGCACTTGGTTGTAGTACAAATAGTATGCTACATCTTCCAGCTATCGCACACGAGATTGGTTTTGACTTTGACATTGGTTTTGCAAACGAAATCAGTGAGAAGACTCCAAACCTTTGTCACTTAGCTCCAGCAGGTCCTACATATATGGAAGACCTAAATGAAGCGGGTGGTGTTTGGGCAGTTATGAAAGAGCTAGCTGAGCTTGGTTTGTTAAATACAGACTGTATGACAGTAACTGGAAAGACTGTGGGCGAGAACATTAAAGATTGCGTAAATAAAAACGAAGAAGTTATCAGACCTACT
>CAMVRH010000149.1 GCA_947169835.1 uncultured Lachnospira sp.
GTGAAAGAAAAGAACTACTTGGAGCAGGTAGACATATACTAGATATATTGAAAATAAAATTAGAGAGGCGTTCGGATTTACAGGAACACCACTTAGATTTATTATTAGAGAGAGGAAAGAAGACAAATGATTTATTGGCAATTAGCAGTATCGTTTATAATAGGATATGTATTTGGAATGTTTAAGACCGGTCCAGTGTTGGCGAAGGTTCGAGGTATTGATTTATCAAAAACTGGTTCTGGTAATACTGGTATGACAAATACAATGCGTGCCTTGGGTAAAAAAATTGGTATATGGGCATTTGTTGGAGACACTTTAAAAGTAATAATTCCAGTATTTATAACATACTTTTTGTTTGCTAAATCTGGACAACCATATCCACATGGAGTGCACGTATTAGCTTTTATTATCGCAACTGCATTTGGCGGAGTGCTTGGTGATATGTTCCCATTCTATAATGGATTCAAAGGCGGCAAAGGTGTATCAAGTACATCAGGTATGATTTTAGCGATTTTGTTTTTGACAGGTGATTGGAAATTTACTGTACTTGGATTAGCGGTATTTTTCTCAACAATGTTTATCACAAGATATGTCTCTGTTGGATCATTAACTCTAGTTGTTTCTATATTCATTGAGTTTGTAGTTTGGGGACAACTTAATATGATTTATTCCTTAGATAAAAATGCGAGCATGAAAGAAAGATTATTCATTTATGGAATCTTGTTTGTTATTATGATTTTGATGTTTATTAGACATAGAGATAACTTAAAACGTTTGGCTAATGGAACTGAAAATAAAATTGGTCAAAAAAAGGAGGACAAATAATGTCAAAAGTTACAGTATTAGGTGGTGGTGGTTGGGCCATTGCCTTAGCAAAAGTATTATGTGAAAACGGAAATGATGTGACTATTTGGTCGGCATTAGATAGAGAGGTAGAAGCTCTATCTAAAGATCGCGAGAACAAAATCAGTTTGCCTGGCATTATTATACCTGACGAGATGAAGGTGACAGGTGATTTAGATGAAGCAGTTAACGATGTTGATGTTATCGTGATGGCTGTAGCATCTTCATTTGTTAGACCTACTGCGCATTCTTTGCAGGGTAAAATTAAAGAAGGACAGATTATAGTGGATGTGGCAAAAGGTATTGAGGATGACACTTTTAATACTATGTCTGAAATAATTAAAGAGGAATTGCCTGAGTGCGATCCTGTTGTTTTGTCGGGACCAAGCCATGCTGAAGAGGTTGGCAGACAAATCCCTACATCTGTTGTTATTGGATCAAAGAACGAAGATACTGCAGAGTTTATTCAAAAACTATTTGCAAATGATTATTTTAGAGTATATAGAAGCCCAGATATGAAGAGTATTGAATTGGGCGGCTCCTTAAAGAACGTTATAGCTTTGGCTGCTGGTGTTATTGATGGATTAGGTTTTGGAGATAACACTGAAGCTGCACTTATGACTAGAGGTATTAGTGAAATCACTAGACTTGGTGAAGCTATGGGAGGACATAAGAGAACATTTTATGGTTTGTCTGGAATGGGAGACTTGATTGTTACATGTGCTAGTAAGCATTCTAGAAATAGAAGAGCTGGTGTGTTGATTGGTAAAGGCTACACATTAGACGAGGCTATTAAGGAAGTTAATATGGTAGTGGAGGGTGCTGTATCTGCAAAGGCTGCATATGCACTTACACAAAAGTATAATGTTGATGCTCCTATTATTGAAGCTGTAAACAAAGTGTTGTTTGAGGGAATGGAACCTCTCGATGCTATGAAAAACTTAATGAAGAGAAGACTTACAAACGAGTATATAGATTTAGATTGGGAAGATTAATTATTAATGAGAAAACAACACAGAAAAATAAATAAACCAGAAAGTAGAGCAAAGAGAGGCATTGGTTCATTTATCTTTAGTCGAATCTTTGTGTTCTTCTTGATGGTTGCATTGCAGGTTGCAGTATTTATTGCAATCACTTATTTTGCTGCAAGTTCTCCAGTTGTTTATGCAATAATTGCAATAATAACAATTGTTGTAATTATTTATATAGTAAATGATGATTCTGATCCTAATATGAAAATTTGCTGGGTTATGCTTATGCTTGTTGTTCCAACATTCGGAACATTGATGTATTTGTATTTTAGATTCCAACCGGCGTCTAATTCTTTGAGGAAGAAACTAAAGAAAATTAATGTTAAGTCTGAACGATATTTGAAGCAAGATGTCAGAATGGTAAGTGAGTTGTATTTGCAAAATAAAAACATTGCTTCGCTTGCTAATTTTGTTTATGAGAGTAATGATCTTCCAATATATAGAAATACAGATGTTACATACTTTAGAAGTGGTGAAGAAAAGTATAAGTATATAATTGAAAAACTAGAAGAAGCTCAAGATTTTATTTTTATTGAATATTTTATTATAGGTAGAGGAAAAGTTTGGGATTCTATTCTTAGAGTTTTGGAAAAGAAAGTTCAACAGGGTGTCGAAGTTCGTGTAATGTATGATGGACTTTGTTCGTTTTCAAAACTAGATATTGGTTATTATAAAAAACTTCAAAAGAAGGGTATCAAGTCTAAACCATTTGCACCAGCTAGACCATTTATTACAACTAACCAAAACAACAGAGATCATAGAAAGATTTTGATTGTGGATGGTAAAGTTGCATTTACTGGTGGTATTAACCTAGCTGATGAATATATGAATGTGGTTGAATACTATGGTTATTGGAAAGATACTGGAGTGATGGTAGAGGGCGATGCCGCCAAAAGTTTCACATTACTTTTCTTAAAAATGTGGAATGTTTCTGAAAATACCATTCAGAATTTTGATAGATATCTTAATGTTGATATTCCACCAATATATCCAGATAGTGGATATGTAATGGCTTATGCAGATAATCCATTTAATCATTATCAGGTCGGACATTCTGTATATTTAGATATTATTAATAATGCAACTAGATATGTTCATATTATTACACCATATTTGGTTTTAGATAATATTATGCTTAATGCACTTAAGTTCGCTGCCAAAAGAGGTGTGGATGTCAAAATCATTTCAGGATCAGTAACAGTGACAGGGCCGCCACGACGTATCTGCTCGCGGAAAA
>CAMVRH010000150.1 GCA_947169835.1 uncultured Lachnospira sp.
AATTGTCAAAGTGTGTTGATAAATCATTGTTCTATTCTCTGGATGTCTGTTTCCGCCAAACACAAAGTTACCCATCGAATAAATAATAGTTTTACCTTTATATTTTTCTAGTGGCTGAAGAACGTGAGGATGATCTCCTATCACTAAATCAGCTCCAGCATCTATCAGTTTATGACAAGCATTTACTTTCCACTCTTCTGGTTTATGAATCGCTTCTGTTCCACCGTGGAAGTAAACAATCTGATAATCACTCTCTTTACTAGCCTTCTTAATGTGTTTCTTTATGGTAGGAACGGCACCTTCTTGATACATCGTGATTCCAATCACTCCAATTGTGTATCCATCTTTTTCGTAATAACAAATCTTGTCTTGCTCGCCCCAGTCTACTCCTACTTTGTCGAGAGCCTTCTTTGTGTCCTTATAACCTTGGGGACCGTAGTCGTTTATATGATTGTTATCAATCGATACGTAATCAATTCCGCCCACTTTAAGAATCCTAGCATTTTTTGTCTTTGTCTTAAACCAGTATGCTTCGATGTTTGGATCTGCACTCTGACCTTTCTCGGAAATTTGCAAATTCTTACTATCAGAATAAACATTTTCCGCATCGGCTATAGTCAAATCATCATTCTTAAATAAGAAACTTACTTCTGATAAAAAGTATGATGGATCTTTCACATCAGCTACATCATTAAAACAATTCTCATAATGAGTTCGCTCATCCGTGGCGCAGAGCATATCTCCGACAAAGTGCATTTGTATTTCAAATGGCGCTTTGGTAGTAGGCTCAGGTGTGGTTGTTTCTTTTTTTGTAGTTTCCTTCTTTGCAGTTTGCTTTGTATCATTTCCACAACCTGTAATAGACATCACAAGCAGCGAAAAAATCACAACCAAACTAATTATTCTTTTCATTTACACTCCCTCTTTCACCTTTAAAGTTCCGTCTTTCATTTCGAGTACTTTATCTGCATTTTGAATAGTTGATAGTCTGTGTGCCACAATAAATGTAGTTCTTCCGTTCATCATCTTTTCAAACGCTCTTTGAATTCTCATTTCAGTTCTAGTATCTATGCTAGATGTAGCCTCATCCAAAATCAACATTGGTGGTAAGTCTAACATTAGACGCGCGATACAAAGAAGTTGCTTTTGTCCTTGAGATAAATTCTCTCCATCTTCTGCCACTATAGTATCGTACCCATCTGGGAGTTTGCTAATAAAGTTGTGTGCATGACATTCCTTACAAGCTTTTATCATTTCTTCATCAGACGCGTCTGGTTTTGCAAACTTAATATTATCTCTAATAGAAGCATTTCTAACCCAAGTATCCTGAAGCACCATTCCAAACGATGCGCGAAGACTTTCTCTTGTCATATCTGTAATGTCTACGCCATCTATCTTTATACTTCCGCTATCAAGTTCATAGAATCTCATTAGAAGATTTACAAAAGTAGTTTTACCTGCACCCGTTTCACCAACTATAGCGATAGTCTCACCAGGCTGCACTTCCAAGTTTACATCGTTCAATATCTTCTTAGGCTCTTCTCTAACTTCATCCTCTTCTGGATTTTGATTTCTATTTTTGTATTCATACGAGAAGTAAAGATGTTCTACACTTACCTGTCCATCAGGATTTTCTAAAACTATCTTTCCATCGTCCTTAATATTTACTTCTTCATCAATCAACTCAAATACACGACCAGCTGAAGCCAATGCATTTTGAAGTTCAGTTATTACTCCAGAGATTTCATTGAATGGTTTCATGTACTGAGTTGCGTATGTAAGAATCGCCATCAAAGAACCTACTGTAATCTCAGCATTAGGTCCAGCCACTCCAGTAGCCACGCAAACCAAACCGCCGCACACTGCCACTCCAGCGTAGATCAAATTGTTCACAAATCTAGTAGTTGGATTCGTGAGCGACGAATAAAATGTAGCCTTTGTATAACACTTCTCTAATCTCTCATTTGTCTCGTCAAATTTTTCAAGTTGACTCTCTTCTCTCGAGAATGCCTTAACAAGTTTTGCACCCTTTACAGTTTCTTCAATAATCGCTGTTTGCTCAGCACGCACCTTCGACTGTTTTCTAAACATATCATATGTATGCTTTGCAACGAACCTTGCAATCACAATTGAAAGTGGAGTCAAAACGATAACCACTAATGCCACTTTCCAATTGATAAGCACCATAAACACGAGCGTCAAAAGTATTGTCATTATTCCTGAGAAGAAACTAGTAAATCCCATCAATAGACCATCAGCTAGTTGATCCACATCAGTAATAATCTTACTAATCAACTCGCCCTTCGAATGTCTATCTATATAACTGATTGGGAGTGTCTGAATCTTGCAGAAAGTCTCCTGTCTAATATCACGAATCAAGTTGTAAGTAATCTTGTTATTGATTACTCCCATTATCCACTGAATAAAGCATGCCAAAATCACAACTACCAAAATGATAATTGCAGTCTTTGTGACTTCCTTAAATTCTACTTTTCCTTTGCCGATGATGTGATCTGTTGCATCACCAATAATCTTTGGCACATACAATGTGGCCACGACAAAGACAAGCGAAAGAATAATCGAGATGGCTAGCATCACTCTATATTTCTTTAATCTTTGTCCCAGTTTTTGAAGGGCATATTTACTACTCATATGCACCTCCTATCTGGTCCGTATAAATGTTTTGCTTGTACTGCGACTCGTGAATTTCTTTATACACTTCGCATGTCTCAAGCAAGTCTTTGTGTGAACCTTTTCCTACAATTTTTCCTTCTTCCAAAACGATAATCTCATCCAAATCCATAATGGAATTCGTCCTCTGCGAAACAACAAACATAGTCGTGTTTGTTAGAGACTTGAGATTTGTTTTTAGAAGCGCATCTGTATCGTAATCGAGCGCAGACGAGGAATCATCCAAAATCAAAATCTTTGGATTTCGCACTAACGCTCTGGCGATAGTTAGTCTTTGACGCTGACCTCCTGAGAAGTTCGAACCATTATCCAAAACCTCGGCATCTAATCCGCCCTTCTCCATTACAAAGTCATAAGCGCACGCTGTTTTAAGAGCATTT
>CAMVRH010000151.1 GCA_947169835.1 uncultured Lachnospira sp.
TTTAGAAGACTTCGCTGGAACGTATACCATCATAGTTGTACATAGAACAACTGTAAGTATTAAGCTCACTACTTTCTTCATATTTTTCTTCATTTATAAATCTCCTTTTATAATTATGTCTCCTTCAAAAATCCTTATCAATTATACATAATTTTACACTAACTTTGTACTTTTTTGCAATAAAAAAGACTGGTATAAACCAGTCTCTTTTATTTTAATTAATTATTAATTATGTACTACTTATTCAGCATCTTCTGCTAACATCTTCTTAGCATTTGATAGCATTGACAAATACATGAAGTATCTAATAATACCAAGAACAAGTGCTGCGATTGCTAATACTAATACAACAACTGCTGCAGCTGTACTCTGAGTTGCTACTCCAATAATAGAAGCGATAATCTCAAGAATAGTTACAGCGATGATTAGCTTAAAGATTAGTAATCCCTTTGATGCAACTTTTGCATCCTGCTTAGCGTTAGCAAGGTTGATAATACCCTGGATAACTAGAACATTTACAATCAAGTTAAGTAATGTTCCACCATTAGATGCATAATCTTTGGCACTACCAGATGCACTCAATGCAATACTTATAATCAATGAAACAATAAAGTAAATGATCATAGCATATAATGCATATTTAAAGAATGGTTCATCCTTTCCTGCCTGTACTAAACCAACGATGTTAATGATTGCACCAATTATCATAATGATGGCACCAATAGTAGCTAGAATTCCTCCACCTACAATAGAACCAGCTGCTGCATTTGATACTGTGTCTCCACTGCTTACCGCTGCGCCTATTACTGCTATACTACCAATTCCCATTAGTACAAAAGCAATAAGACCTAGGATTTCAGCTGTGAAAATTTTGCTAACACCTTTAGCTGCGTTTGAAAATTTCATAACATTTTTCTCCTTTTCATTAATGAATTTTTCCGGAATTAATTCCGCTATAATTTTACCAAGTATTGTGGATTTATGCAATAAAAAAAGCGTAAAACCACAATATAGTGTGGTTTTACACCTAAATTATCTATTTTACACTTTTACCTTAATCATATTTCGCATAGCATTGATAACCGCTATCACCATAACACCGACATCGGCAAAGACCGCTAGCCACATTGGAATCTCTCCAAAGAAGCTTAGCGCCATACAGATCACTTTGATGCCTACGGCAAAGTAAATGTTTTCATATACAATGCGCATACATTTTCTAGCAATCTTAACAGACTTTAGAATGTTTAGTGGTTCATCATCCATCAAGACTACGTCTGCTGCTTCTATGGCTGCATCAGATCCTAGAGCACCCATAGCAATACCAACATCTGCTCTTGCTAGCACTGGAGCATCGTTTATACCGTCGCCCACAAAGCCGACAGTCTCCTTCTTGCCCTTGGCAGCAAGTATTTCTTCCACCTTGTCTACTTTCTCATTTGGAAGAAGTTCTCCATATACTTCATCTACTCCCAAAGTTTTTGCAACATCGTCTGCCACATTCTTTGCATCACCAGTAAGGATTATAGTCTTCTTCATTCCGTATTTCTTAAGTCCTTTGACGGCCGCTTCTGCTGTGTCTTTTAGCACATCGCAAATCAAGATGTGACCTGCATACGTACCATCTATAGCCACGTGAACTACTGTTCCAATATCATCGTGGCATGATTTAAACTCTACATTTTTATTATTCATCAATTTGTCATTTCCAACCAAGACAGTCTTATCATCAATCTTAGCCTCTATTCCAAATCCAGCTAACTCTTGTACGTCCTTTACACGTTCTTCGTCCAGAGCTCTACCACGCTTTTCGCTCTCATCTATCAAGCACTTGCTAATAGGATGACTCGAGTGAATCTCCGCTAGTGCCGCTAGTTCTATTAGCTCGTCATCATCCACGCTGTTGTGGTGAACTCCGTTTACTTCAAACACGCCCTTTGTCATTGTTCCAGTCTTATCAAACATAATGTATTTAAGTTTAGATAGACTCTCCATAAAGTTTGAGCCTTTGACCAAGATACCCTGACGGCTGGCACCACCAATACTCGCAAAGAAGCTTAGTGGAATACTTATAACCATTGCGCAAGGACAACTGATTACCAAGAATGTAAGAGCTCTATATGCCCAGTTTCTCCATGATGGGTCATGGCTCATAATTAAGTTGGCAGCAGGTGGAATGAGCGCTACCGCCAAAGCCAATGCGCAAACGATAGGTGTATAGTACTTCGCAAATTTTGTAATAAAGTTTTCTGAGTCGGCTTTTTTGTCGTCCGCATTTTCTACTAATTCTAATACCTTTGAAACTGTAGACTCACCAAACTCTTTTGTAGTTTTTATTTCAATAACGCCATTTACGTTTATAGTTCCGCTAATTACTTCGTCGCCCTCAGCCACATCTACTGGTGCACTCTCACCAGTAAGCGCTGCTGTATCAAGTGTAGATGTTCCGCTAACCACTGTTCCATCGATAGGAACTTTCTCGCCAGGCTCCACAATAATAACATCGCCTATCTTTACTTCATGTGGATCTACTTGCTTTATCTCGCCATCCACTTTTATATTTGCATAGTCAGGTCTTATGTCCATAAGCTTACTTATGCTATCTCTACTCTTTCCGACTGCGTAGTGTTCAAACAATTCACCAATCTGGAAAAGAACTACTACTAGCACGCACTCTCTTAGTTCTTCGCCCAAGGCAAAGCAACCGATAGTGGCAATCGACATTAAGAAGTTCTCGTCAAAGATATGTTTCTTAAGCAATCCTTTGAACGCGCCAAAGATGATGTCATATCCTGCAATCAAATATGGCACCACGTAAAATGCTCTCTTAATCCAAACGTTTTCTGGAAGCAAACCTTTGACTTCTAGCACTTCAAGAATAACTGTCAAAACAACAGCTGTAATTATTCTTGCAATTATGATTTTGTTTGAACCGTGATTATGCTCATGTCCACATCCACAGTCATGATCGTGACAACCGCAACTTCCGTGGTCGTGATTATGTTCATGTTCGTGATTGTGTTCGTGTCCCATTGTATTACCTCATTTTAAAGGGGCGATTA
>CAMVRH010000152.1 GCA_947169835.1 uncultured Lachnospira sp.
AGTTGCTTGGATAAAACATATTCCTGCTTATTCGCAGTTAGATGTTTATATAGATTGACAATCCTGACAGAGAACTCAAAACTCTTCTCCTTAACAACATTCTCATCCTTCATAATTGTCAATTGTCAATTATCAATTGTCAATTCTACGGTCAGCGCTTGCGCTGTCCGTAGTAGGCGTTGGGGCCATGCTTGCGCATGTAGTGCTTCTCGATGAGGAGCGGGTTCATGGTAAGAGCGGGATTCACCGAGAAGATCTATTCGCAGTTGCGCAAGTCGATCGCCAAATTGATTAAATTCTAGAAAACTCTTAGAATAATCATCTTTCATACTTAACCTCCTATTCATTTGTATGGTATATATTTTATACACTTGGGTGACCTATAAATCGGACTGTTAGACATTCCGTTTTTGACGAAGTATCGCATACAATACGACATAAATTTCGTAAATTTTTTTATTTAATTTTTTAGCGCAATATGATAAAGTATTAAAAGATGTTTTAAACAAAGGAGAGAGTAAAATGTTTAGTTTTGACGAAGTAAAGAATTTTGACCCAGAAGTGGCAGCTGAAATCCAAAATGAAACTGATAGACAGGAATCTCATCTTGAATTGATCGCTTCTGAAAACATTGTAACTAAGGCTGTTATGGCAGCAATGGGCAGCCCACTTACAAATAAATACGCTGAAGGATATCCTGGAAAGAGATATTACGGCGGATGTGAATATGTGGACGTGGTAGAAGATATCGCTAGAGAGCGTGCTAAAAAATTGTTTGGTTGTACATATGCAAATGTTCAGCCTCACTCAGGTGCACAGGCTAATATGGCAGTATTCTTCGCACTAGTAAAACCGGGCGATACTGTTATGGGTATGAGCTTGGATGCAGGTGGACACTTAACACATGGTTCACCAGTTAATATGTCAGGTACATATTTTGACATCGTGCCTTACGGTGTAAATGATGACGGATTTATCGATTATGATGAAGTTCTAAGAATAGCAAAAGAGTGCCAGCCAAAACTTATTGTTGCAGGTGCTAGTGCTTATCCTAGAAAAATAGATTTTAAGAAATTTAGAGAGATTGCAGATGAAGTAGGAGCATTCCTAATGGTAGATATGGCTCATATCGCTGGTCTTGTGGCTGGTGGTGCACACGAGAGTCCAATCCCATATGCTCACGTTACAACAACTACTACACATAAGACATTAAGAGGACCACGTGGTGGACTTATTCTTTCAAGTGAAGAGTTTGCTACAGAGCACAAGTTGAACAAGGCAGTGTTCCCAGGAATCCAGGGTGGACCACTTATGCATGTAATCGCTTCAAAAGCTGTCTGCTTCAAAGAAGCATTATCAGATGACTTTAAGACTTATGCACAGACTGTTGCAGCTAACGCACAGGCTCTTGCAAAAGGTTTAGTAGATAGAGGATTTGACCTAGTATCAGGTGGTACAGATAACCACTTAATGCTAGTTGACCTTAGAAGTAAAGGTATCACAGGTAAGGAATTTGAGATTGCACTTGATAAGGCTAACATCACTTGTAACAAGAACTCTATTCCAAATGATCCTGAAAAGCCAGGTACTACATCAGGTGTAAGAATTGGTACACCATCTGTTACAACTAGAGGTCTTCAGCCTGAGGATATGGATGTAATTGCTGAGTGTATGAATTTGATTGCAGAAGACGCAGAGGGCAATACTGAAAAAGTAAAAGCTATGGTTAAAGAATTGACAGATAAATATCCTATTTATAAATAATTACTATTAGACGTTTCGTAACGGCTTCAAGATGATGATTTACTAGTAATCATTACTCAAAAAACCATTACGGGTACGAGCTCAAAAAAAGGAGTTTTCTTTATGAAAACTCCTTTTTGTTCGCTCAAAATTTTGTTTTGGTGAACAAAATTTTCCCCTATGGTCTTTTTCGTACTGATTAAGTAAATCAATCATCTTTGCAGAATGTTACGAAACGTCCATTAATACTTATTTATAAAAGTTTATTATTCCGTCGATTCTTGAACTCATATTTTCAAGTAAAGCATCTGCTAAAGTAATTGCGACCATGCTTTCGACTACGACACAAGCTCTAGGGACAATTACTGGGTCGTGGCGACCGTGAATCTCTATTGAGACATCGTTGCCGTCTTTGTCCGTTGTTTGCTGTTCTTGTGCGATAGATGGAGTAGGTTTAACGGCTGCAGTAAGTTTGATTTGTTTTCCGTTACTTATTCCGCCTAATATTCCGCCGGCACCTTCTTGGTTGTTTAAACTTCCAGTAGAAGTAGAAGCATCAAATCCTGAACCAATCTCAACACCTTTAATTGAACCAATACTCATAACTGCTTTTGTAAGATTAGCATCAAGTTTATCAAATACAGGTTCACCTAATCCAGCAGGACAACCATCGACTATACATTCAATAGTTCCGCCCACAGAATCTTTTTCGGAACGTTTCTCATTTATTAACTCAATTGCTTTTTCTGCGTATTCACTGTTTGGCATATTTACAATGTTTTGAACTGAAAAATCAATTTCACCTTCAGGTAAAACTACATCTCCAATTGATTTTGTGAAAGCTTTAACTTTAATATCTAATTGTGCCAATATCTTTGACGCAACCGCACCTGCACAAACGCGCGCTACAGTTTCACGACCAGAAGAGCGTCCGCCGCCTCTGTGATCTCTAAAACCGTACTTTGCATCATATGTTAAGTCTGCGTGACCTGGTCTATATACATCTTTTAACTCATCATATGCATTTGAGTTATGATCTTCATTTTTAATAATCATTGAAATAGGAGTGCCAGTAGTTTTGCCCTCAAATACACCTGATAAAAGCTCAACTTCATCAGACTCATTTCTCTGAGTAGTAATCTCAGATTGTCCAGGTTTTCTACGGTTTAGGAAAGGTTGAATGTCGCTTTCTGACAATTCAAGTCCGGCAGGGCAACCATCTATCACCACACCTAAAGCCTTTCCATGAGATTCACCCCATGTTGTTATTTTAAATATTTTTCCAAATGTTGAACCAGCCATAAAGACCTCCATATTT
>CAMVRH010000153.1 GCA_947169835.1 uncultured Lachnospira sp.
AGGAATGAAACTTCTAAAGAAGTTTTCTTATCATTATTTTGTAATGAGGAAAATTATGAAAAATTAGCTGATTTTTTTGGATATGAATTACATGCTAAAAATATTTTGGAAAACAAAATGTATGAGGGACTAGAGAGCACAAAGTATGTAAATGATAAAAAGATTACAGATCACTACGCTATTATTCCTACAGGCCAGGGATTAGGTGGACTAGGAAAGCAGAGTGAACTTAATAGAAAAGTTTATATGGTTATCGTTAGAAGATTTTTAAGTATTTTCTATCCACCAGCTATTTATAAGAAGGCTGCTTTGGTGGGAGAGATGCCATCTACCTTTGACGGGGAAAACTTTACTGAACAGTTTAATGCAAACTTTAAGATTTTGGTTCAGAAGGGATATATGGAGATTTCTGGAGTTCCAAAGTCAAAGAAAAATGACGATGAAAATGATGAGCCTTTAGATGAAGAATTCTTTAAAATACTGTATAATGTATCTAAGGGCGACGAGCTAGAAGTGGGTGGTTTCGACATCAAAGAAGGAGAGACTACACCGCCAAAGAGATACACTTCAGGTTCACTGATTTTGGCGATGGAAAATGCTGGTCAGTTAATAGAAGACGAGGATTTGAGAGCACAGATAAAAGGTTCCGGAATTGGAACGAGTGCTACTAGAGCTGAGATAATAAAGAAACTTACAAATATCAAGTACTTACAACTCAATAAGAAGACTCAGGTTATTAGACCAACACAGTTAGGTGAAATGATATTTGGCGTAGTACACGGCTCAATCAAATCACTTCTAAACCCAGAACTAACTGCTAGTTGGGAGATGGGACTAGATGCTGTGGCTCAGGGAAAACTAAGTTCAGATGAGTATATGAAAAAACTAGATGAGTTTATACGAGTTAGATTTAACAATGTTATAAACTTAAATAATACAGGACAGATGATTGGCTACTATAATTATGTAGCACAATTCTATAAATAAAGGAGAAACATTATGTGTGGAATAGTTGGATACATTGGCGAGAGAGACTGCTCGGAAGTATTGCTTAATGCTTTGTCGAAGTTGGAGTATCGTGGATATGACTCGGCGGGTATTGCAGTGTTTGAAGACGGCGAAATCCATGTAGAGAAGGCTAAAGGTGAACTTAAAAACCTAAAAGAGATTGTTGATGCAAACAAACCTGATGGCCATGTTGGTATTGGACATACAAGATGGGCTACTCACGGTGAGCCTTCAGACATTAACTCACACCCTCATGGAAACAAGAGAGTGTCAATCGTTCACAATGGTATCATTGAAAACTATAAAGATATTAAGAAATTCCTTATTGAAAAGGGATATTCATTTGACAGTGAGACTGATACAGAGACTGTTGCAAAACTTTTGGATTACTATTACGAGGGCGATCCAATTGATGCAATCATAAAGACTTTAAAAGACGTTCGTGGAGCGTATGCTCTTGGAATTATTTTTAAAGACTTCCCAGATAGAATTTTTGCAGCAAGAAAAGACAGTCCACTTATTATAGGCGTGGGCGATGAAGAAAACTTTATAGCATCAGACGTTCCAGCTATTTTACAGTACACAAAGAATTACTACCTTCTAGAGCAAGGTGAAATTGCAACTATTAAGGAAGACAGAGTAGAGTTTGTTGATATGCACAAAGCACCTGTCAAAAAAGAAGTTCAGGTTTCTGATCTTGATATGGACGCTGCTGAAAAGGGTGGATATGAGCACTTTATGCTCAAAGAAATACACGAGCAGCCAGATGCAGTAAAGACTACAATCGCTCCTAGAATTATTGATGGTATGCCAGATATTTCTGAGTGTGGTTTAACACTAGAAGACTTAAAGGGTTATAGAAAATTATTTATCGTAGCATGCGGTACAGCTATGCACGCTGGTGTAGTTGGAAAGTATGTTATTGAAAAGTTAGCAAGAGTGGAAGTTACAGTTGATATAGCTTCTGAGTTTAGATATAGAGATCCTATTATTACACCTGAGGATTTAGTTATTGTTATTTCACAGTCAGGTGAGACGGCTGATACAAAGGCAGCACTTAAACTTGCACAAGAAAAGGGCGCCAAAGTATTAGGTATAGTTAATGTAAAAGGATCTTCAATAGCAAGAGATTCAGATATGGTAATCTACACACATGCTGGCCCAGAGATTTCTGTTGCTAGTACAAAGGCATTCTCAGTTCAGATGTCAGTTATGTATTTACTAGCATTCGAACTTGCTTATGCTAAGGGTGAAATTACTGAGGAAGAATGTAAGAGACTTACTGCTGAACTAGCAAAAGTTCCAGATGTTATTGAAAAGACTATGGAATGCGAGCACGATTGTCAAAGAGTAGCTTCTAAGTTAATCAAAGCACAGAGCTTGATGTATATTGGAAGAGGTTTAGACTATGCTCTAAGTATGGAAGGTTCTTTGAAGTTGAAAGAGATTTCATACATCCATTCAGAAAGTTATGCAGCGGGTGAGTTGAAGCATGGAACTATTTCTCTAATAGAAGACGGAGTTCCAGTTATTAGTGTTGCAACTCAGAGTGCTTTGCTAGAAAAAACTGTCAGCAATATAGTTGAAGTAAAATCTCGTGGAGCATTTACAGTTACTGTTGCAAAAGAGGGTGAAGAATTCAACTCTGGTCTAAATGATGAGTTGATAGAAGTTCCTGCATTAGAGGATGTGCTTATGCCTATGGTTACAGTTATTCCATTGCAGTTGATTGCTTATTATACAACTGTTCTTAAGGGATTCAATGTAGATAAACCTAGAAACTTAGCTAAATCAGTTACAGTAGAATAGTATTATTTATGGCGGGATTTTGTCTCGCCATTTAATATAGGAGAAGATATGAGTAATATTCAGATTAAAGATTTATACGATTTAAATGAAACTATCGCAAAGGATTTGTTTGAAGGAAAAACTTATCCTTGGGAAGTGTTGCCAGAGATTGGAGATTTCGTAATGAAGTTAGGCGAGACTTTGTCAGATGAGTTTGACCATCCAGAAGATGATATCTGGATTCACAAGTCAGTTAAGATTGCA
>CAMVRH010000154.1 GCA_947169835.1 uncultured Lachnospira sp.
AGTAAGACCAAAGGTTAAAAGTAAAGTTAAAGATATTAGTAAGTATGATGTTATCTTTGTAGGTCATCCAATTTGGTATGGCCAGGAACCAAGAATTATAAATACATTCTTAGAGTCATATAATCTGAAAGGCAAAAAGATAGTGACATTCTGTACTAGTGGAGGCAGTGGAATATCTGGAAGTAAAGCAGGAATTAAGAAATCTGCTAAAGGTGCAAAGGTTACGATTGGAAAAGATTTTACTGGTGAATCAATGAGCAAAATCAGAAAATGGGCATTAAAGTATACTAAATAGACTGAGCATTTAAAAGTACAATATATTAATACAATAAAAAAGGACATCTATTGATGTCCTTTTTATTTATTTAATTATTGTTCCAACTTTTTCTTCAATTCCATCTAATGCCTTATCTAAGTTTGTTATGATTGCTTTTCGTCCGTCTTTAGCAAGTACAAATGATAGTGAAGCATCAATCTTTGGTAGAGATGTTACTGGATCAAAGTATCCGTCATCAATCAATTTCTTGGCATCTTCTTTTGAAATCTCTTTAACTTCAACTTGCTCACCATCTTTATCGTATGTTAGATAATCACTTGATGTAAGAATCATAAGAGCAGAAGCATCTAACATATCTGCCATCTTAGCTGCTGTGTAATCTTTTTCGATAATAGCACTAGCACCTTTAAGAGCAGTTCTTTGTTCCAAAACTGGAATTCCGCCGCCACCTGCAGCTATAACTACTTGATGTGCATCAGATAGTGTTTTGATAGCATCTATCTCATATATATCAACTGGGCGAGGACTAGCGATAATTCTTCTGTATCCTTCATCGCCCTCTTCATATTCAACATAATTTCCTTTTTCACGCTCATGGTCAGCTTCATCTTTTGTCATTAGACGTCCGATCATCTTAGTTGGATTATTGAAAGCCTTATCAAAAGGATCAACCTTAACTTGAGTGATGATAGAAGAGACTGTCTTATAAATTCCTCTTCCTAGAAGCTCGCTTCTAATAGCGTTTTGCAAGTCATATCCGATATAGCCCTGGCTCATAGCACCGCAGATAGACATTGGAGCAACAGTACGATTTTCATCTAATCTAGAATACTCTGTCATAGCAGTTTGAATCATTCCAACCTGAGGACCATTACTGTGAGTAACGACTACATCGTATTTAGCCTCTACCAAGTCTGCGATAGCTTTCGCTGCAGCCTTAACTCTTTCGTGTTGTTTTGGGAATGACTCTGAGAATGCATTTCTGCCTAGAGCCACAACTATTTTCTTATTTTCCATAATAATCTCCTAAAAAATATTCTAGAAGTATTTTAATATTTTAAGGGACTAAATGCAATAAAAAGAGCAGAATAAAACCTTAAAAATACTGGCAAAACTAAATATTACAAACTTTGTGAAGAATTTGACAATCTCGCCTAAAATGACTATAATATTTCATAGTTTTTAAGACTTTTGGAGGAAGATATGAACAAGATTTCAGAAGCTGTAATATCAAGATTACCTAGATATCATAGATATTTAGGCGAATTACTTTCTCAGAATGTAGAACGCGTTTCTTCTGAGGAATTAAGCAGACTTATGAACGTTACAGCATCACAAATTAGACAGGATTTCAATAATTTTGGCGGTTTTGGACAGCAAGGCTACGGTTATAACGTTCAGTTCCTTTATGATGAAATCGGCAAATTATTGGGCTTAGATAAACCACATAAAATGGTTATTGTGGGTGCGGGAAACCTCGGTAGAGCTATTGCTAACTATGGAAACTTTAAGAACCGTGGTTTTGAGATTACTGCGCTATTTGACGAGAACCCAGCACTTGTGGGTATGAAAACTGCACAGGGTGTAGTTATGGATATTGAAAGTATTTTCGACTACGTCAAAGAAAACCAAGTAGATATAGTTGCACTTTGTCTTCCAAAAGAGCCAGCCACAGAGATTGCAGAAAAGTTAGTGGAATGTGGTATAAAAGCGTTCTGGAACTTTGCACATACAGATCTTAAGTTTGCAGATGATGTTCAAGTTGAAAATGTTCATTTGTCGGAG
Source organism: uncultured Lachnospira sp. (assembly GCA_947169835.1). Lineage (GTDB taxonomy): Bacteria > Bacillota > Clostridia > Lachnospirales > Lachnospiraceae > Eubacterium_G. The sequence continues at coordinate 2,063 of CAMVRH010000154.1, forward strand.
AGTTTGATGAAACTCTGCTACAAAATAAAAGAGAATAAATAGGAGACTATTATGGAATATATTGTTTCAGGTAGTGATATGAAAAAGGTCGATGAGTACGCTATAAAGCGCTTGGGAATTCCATCTATGGTTTTGATGGAGAGAGCTGCTTTATCTGTAGTCGACCTAATTTTATGTAATGAGCCGAAGGATAAAAAAATATTGGTAGTGTCAGGCGTTGGAAACAACGGCGCAGATGGTGTGGCTATCGCACGTATTTTGTCACTGAAAGGATATGATGTGACAATTTATGTTTGTGGTGTTAGATCGAGTGCTTCACCTGAGTTTTTGGCGCAGCTTGAAATTGCTAAAAAGTTGAAGATAAACATTGTTCGTGAAATGGTTCATGCAGATGTGATAGTTGATGCTATCTTTGGCGTGGGCGTTTCTAGAAATGTTATTGGAATCCAGGGTAAGGCTATCAGACTTATAAATAAATCTAGAGCTACAGTTTACTCTGTTGATTTGCCATCAGGTATAAATGCAGACACCGCTGAAGTAATGGGCGTAGCTGTTAAGGCTGATTACACAGTTACTATTGGATGTCACAAGATTGGTACAGCAATGTATCCGGGAGCAGACTATTGCGGAGAAGTGTCAGTGGGTGATATTGGTTATCCAATTGATGCATATGATAAATGTAAGAACGCGGCAAAGTATGTGGACAATTATGATTTGTCGCTTATCCCAAATAGACCAAATTACTCATTCAAAGGAAGTTTTGGAAAAGTATTGATTATTGCCGGCAACGAAGAAATGTCTGGCGCGGCTGCAATGAGTGGAATGGCTGCATACAGAGTGGGTGCTGGTCTAGTTAGATTATTTACAGCACAGGAAAACAAAGAGGTTATTGGAAAACTTTTGCCGGAGGCTGTTGTTAATACATATGATTCAGAAGAGTTTGATGTTAAATCGCTCGAGGCATCTATTGCTTGGGCAGATGTTATTGCCATAGGTC
>CAMVRH010000155.1 GCA_947169835.1 uncultured Lachnospira sp.
AAAAAATATTTGGCTTCAGTTGATAAACAACTTTCAAGCGTAGCTGTACAAATCTATGAAAACAAAAAGAAACTAGATAAGACTCAAAGTGATATAAAGAAGACAAAGAAGAGACTTAAAAAAGCTAAAGCGAGCGTGATTTCACAAAATGCGGATATGGAAAAGCGCATCCAGTTTATGTATGAGAATGGTGACACTGAGATGCTTGATATGTTGCTTAACTCAAAGAGCATCAGTGATTTCCTAAACAAGGCTGAGTATATTACTGAACTATCATCTTACGATAGAAAGATGTTTAATAAGCTAAAAGAAACTCAAGATAGAATTGCAAAGTCTAAAAAAGCATTAAGTGATGAGAAAGACAACTTGCTTGCACTTCAAGATAAGCAAAAAGCAGAGCAGGCATCGCTTAAAAACCTAGAGGCTAGCAAGAAAAAAGAATTGTCTGGTTACGATGATTTGATTAAACACAGTGAAGCTTCTGAAAAAAGAATTGCTGGTGAGATTGCAGCACAACAGGCAGCTATAGCAGCAGCTGAGAGGGCTGAGAATCAGTACAACAACACTGCATCTTCATCAGTTAAGTATAAGGGAAGCAAAGGAACAAAAGGCGGCGGATGGACATGGCCTTGCCCATCTAGTCATACTATCACTTCTGAGTATGGATACAGAGGAGATCCATTTGGCGGAAGCGGCGGAGGATTCCACTCAGGCCTAGATATAGGTGCTCCAGCAGGTACACCTATTGTGGCAGCCAAAGCAGGTACAGTTGCTTGGTCAAGCTTTAGTTCTACAGCAGGAAATTGGATCGGCATTAGTCACGGCAATGGAGTGGTAACAGTATATATGCATATGTCAGCAAGAATTGCAAAAACTGGACAGCATGTCAATAAAGGTCAGACTATTGGTTTGGTGGGAACTACAGGTTCGTCCACAGGTAACCATTTGCATTTTGGTGTGCAAGTAAATGGGTCATATGTGAACCCACATAATTATATAGGATAGGATAATGAAAAATAAAAACTTCAAAACAGGATTTATACTTGGAATGTTATCAGCAGCAGTACTAGCAATTGGTATTGGTGCTGGTATTTATTTTGCTATGCCGAAAAGTACCACAGTAAGTGAGATGTCGGCAAAGAAAATGACACTGATAGAAAAGGTAGTGGATGCATACTACTACGGCAAAATCGACAAAAGCAAAATGGAAGAGGGTACATACAAAGGTTTGGTTGAAGGATTGGAAGATCCTTATTCAGAGTACTACACAAAGAAAGAATATGAAGAGCAGCAGTTAGAGAGTTCCGGAAAATATGTGGGAATAGGAGCATATGTAACTCAAAATGACAAGACTGGAATTATAACTATCACAAAAGCAATAGATAATAGCCCTGCAAAGAAAGCAGGACTAAAGTCGGGTGATGTGATAGCACAAGTAAACGGCAAAGAAGTGACAGGGATGGATCTAGAAAAAGTAGTGTCCAAAATAAAGGGTAAAGAGAACACTAAAGTCACTTTAAAAATTTACGACCCTAAAACTACAAAGTATAAAAATGTCACAATGGTTAGAAAAGCCGTTGATTCACCTAGCGTGGCATCAAAGATGATAGATAAAAAGAAAAAGATAGGCTACATCGCCATATCAGAGTTTGACACAAATACTATCGTTCAGTTTGAAAAGCAGTTAGCTAAGTTGAAAAAGAAAAAAATGAAGGGCGTAATCTTTGATTTAAGATACAACCCTGGTGGCTCATATGATGTTGTCTGCCAGATGTTAGATGACATACTGCCAGAAGGAGTAGTGGTTTTTACAAAGGACAAGAATGGCAATCGAGATGAAGAAACATCAGATGAAAAATGTTTAGATATTCCTATGGTTGTTTTACAAAATGAGGGAAGTGCCAGCGCCTCAGAAATATTTGCAGGAGCCGTTCAAGATTTCAAGGCGGGTACTATTGTTGGAACTCAAAGTTATGGAAAAGGAGTTGTACAAAATGTATTTCCATTTAATGATGGTTCAGCCCTGAAACTAACAATAAGAAAATACTTCACACCAAATGGCAGAAATATAAACGGCAAAGGTATTACACCTGATGTGAAAGTAGAAAACGACGAAAAGACAGATAAGCAATTCAATACTGCAAAGAGCATTTTGCAGAAGAAGATAAAATAGGAGAAGCAATATGAAATTACTTACATTAATTCTTAAACAGACAGAACTAATCAGCGAACTTAATGATGAGTTAGGAGAGATTGGCGTAAAGCATGGAACTATCATTGATGCGAAGAGTATGACTGCCGGTCTTAATGCTTGGTCAGACGATTCTATCATCATGGGCGGTTTGTTTAGACGCGTCAAAAACTTTGAGTACAACGAAGAATGTAAAATGCTTATGTTTGTTTTAGAAGATGAGCAGGTTGCACCAGTAAGACAAAAGATAAATGAGGTAATAGGAGACATCAGCCAGTCTGGAACAGCGGTTATGTTTACTATGCCTATTGATTTTGCCGAAGGCTTAGGAGAGCAGGAAAGTATAACTGAGTAGAGAGTGACTTATGGAGAGTAAATATATATTTTTGATTTACATTTGCGTCGGTTTGTTTCTTTGCTTACTTGCTGGAAAAATCGTCAAGCAATTCAAACTGCCAAATGTAACAGGATACATTTTAATAGGATTGTTAGCGGGTATAATCTGCGGCACACATCAGATGGAACACTTCTTCGGCAAAGACATAGCCCACGAGATGGTTACTAAGTTTGATGTGATAAAAGATTTAGCCACGGGATTTATTGCGTTTTCAATTGGTACGGAATTTGAGTTTAAGTATATTAAAAAACTTGGAAAGACTCCGATTGTAATAGCATGCCTTGAATCACTAGGCGCAACAGTGTTAGTTGCAATTGGAATTTATATAGTAACTGGAAACATTCAGCTAGCACTTATTATGGGTGCGATAGCAGCAGCTACAGATCCAGCGGCCACTATTCTAGTTGCTAAACAATATAAGGCAAAGGGGCCTGTGTCAAAGAACTTGATTCCAGTAGTGGCAATAGA
>CAMVRH010000156.1 GCA_947169835.1 uncultured Lachnospira sp.
ATGACGACAAGCCATTGATTAGAGAGATAGATGGAAAGTTTTACGCATACGGAACTCCTTGGGATGGAAAACATGCGCTCTCTGTAAATAAGAAATCTCCTATCAAAGCGATTTGCTATATTGAAAGAGGAGAGAAAAACGAGATAGCAAAGGGTGATATGGTAAACACTACTTATAAACTTATTGCCCAGGTTTACAGACCAAGAAATGAAGAGGGAACTATTAAAGTTTTGGATTTTGCGGATAGTATGTTAAAATCTATTCCGATGTATGAAATGAAATGTACTATATCACACGAGGCAGCACAGATGGCATACGATGCCATGAAGAATGGAGAATAAAATGAAGATAAGAGATGGATTTATTTTAAGAGAAGTGGGCGGACAGCCTGTAGTGGTAGCAGTGGGAGCTGCTAGCCAATATTTTAATGGAATGGTTAGACTAAATGCGACTAGCGAATTTTTGTTTGAAAAGTTGCAGAAGGATACATCAGAAGATGAACTAGTAAAAGCAGTAGTTGAAAAATACGAGGTGGACGAAGAGACAGCTAGAAAAGATGTACAGTCCTTTGTAGAAACTTTAGTGAAACCGGGTATTATTGAAGAATAAAAAAAGAGATATTCTTTTACGAATATCTCTTTTTTATTTACTTGCATTAGAAAAATCTATGTGATAGAATACATATCGTTGCGAGACTGAAGCGGTAACTATTGGTAAAACGCGAAATCAAAGTAATGCTGATGGATCGCAAAAATACGATGCCGCATCGCCAAATGGTAAGGCACTGGACTCTGACTCCAGCATTTCTAGGTTCGAATCCTAGTGCGGCAGTTCAAAAAACCACTTCGCATGAAGTGGTTTTTTAATGTTTAAATATTTGTTAAATGTTTAATATCGTAATAGTCTGGAAGCCCGTCTTTGAAGTTCAAATCAACTTCGCCCTGAATCAATGGTCTAGCATAAGTAATAAACTCGTCAGTCACATCATTTCCTCCCTCATTAATCCATTCTCTAGGAACGTGTTTAACTAATCCAGCCACGTCGTTCACATCTGTAGTTCCAAGAGTAGTAGCGTATGGGAAATCTGAAATACGATTGATTGTAATCATAACTCCAGTCTCGCCATTTATAGCAACTTCCGTTGCAAATTTTCCTTCGTCGAAGGCTTCATCTATATCAGTGTATGATGTAAGATGTCCGGCAGTTCTTTGTGGAATGTTAATCTCAACTGAGCGAACCTTTACATCGATGTTATCTTTGATGATGTATTCAAGAGCCTTTCCAGCACCGCTTAACTGGCTGTGTCCAAATTTATCTTCGGCGGCCACGCCTGCAGTTATGTATGTGCCGTCTGCATCTTTGATTCCTTCTGAAATCGCAATTACAATGTTATGATATTTATCGATGGCAGCCTTAACATCTTCAATAAAATCATCCTTATCAAAAGCAGCTTCTGGCAAATAGATTAAATGTGGAACTGCACTGTACTCATTTCTAGCAAGAGCAGCAGCGCCAGTTAGCCAACCGGCATCGCGTCCCATTATCTCAACTATAGTTACGCTGTTGATTGGATAGATTGCTGTATCGTGACTAACCTCTAGTAGAGTGGTTGCGATAAACTTTGCAGCACTACCGTATCCTGGAGTGTGATCTGTCACGCACAAATCATTATCTATAGTCTTTGGAACTCCCACGCATTTAACATCGATGTCGTTTTCTTTGGCGTATTTGCTAAGTTTAGCAACAGTATCCATAGAATCATTTCCACCGATATAGAAAAATGCTTTTATTTCATATTTTTCAAACTGCTCAAAAATCTTTTTGTAAGTGTCCGCATCTTCATCCGCAGTTGGTAGCATAAACCTGCATGAACCAAGGTACATAGAAGGTGTGTTACGTAGTTTCAATGTATCGATGTCATTTAAACTTACAACTTCATCATTCATAAAACCTTGAATGCCGTGGTATGCGCCGTACACTGTATCAAAACCATTTTCCTTTGCACCGGAAATCACTCCGGCTAAGCTAGCATTGATAGCGGCAGTAGGACCACCTGATTGAGCAACTATACAATTATTCATAATTATCTCCGTTTCTTTATAAATAGTTTTTAAAACCATAATTAGTATAACCCACATCAAACTAAAAACCAAATAGAATATCGACAAATAACACCATTTATGTATTGAGAAAAGTTTGAGAATCTACTATAATAATGTGGAACGCTAAAAGAAAAATTAAGCGAGGAAAATGGAGGAACGATATGTTAGTATCAGCAAAAGAAATGTTAGACAAGGCTAAAGCAGGCCATTATGCAGTTGGACAGTTCAACATCAATAACTTGGAGTGGACAAAGTGCATTTTACAGACAGCACAAGAGCTTAACAGCCCAGTAATCCTTGGTGTATCTGAGGGCGCTGGAAAGTATATGACTGGATTTAAGACAGTTACAGAAATGGTTAAGGCTATGGATGAGGAACTTGGAATTACAGTTCCTGTAGCTCTTCACTTAGACCATGGTACATACGAAGGATGTTATAAATGTATCAAGGCTGGATTCTCATCAATCATGTTTGATGGTTCACACTATCCAATCGAAGAGAACATTGAAAAGACTAAAGAGTTAGTAGCAGTTGCTCATGGACTTGGTCTTTCTATCGAGGCAGAAGTAGGAGCTATCGGTGGTGAAGAAGATGGCGTAGTAGGTAAGGGTGAATGTGCAGATCCTGATGAGTGTAAAGCTATTGCAGATCTAGGTGTAGATATGCTAGCAGCAGGTATTGGAAACATCCACGGCAAATACCCAGAGAACTGGGAAGGACTAAGCTTCGAAACTCTTGATGCTATTCAGCAGAAGACTGGCGAGATGCCACTAGTTCTTCACGGTGGTACAGGAATTCCTGATGACATGATTGCTAAGTCAATCGAACTTGGAGTTTCAAAGATTAACGTTAACACAGAGTGTCAGTTAGTATTCGCAGAAGAGACACGTAAGTATATCGAAGAAGGAAAAGATTTAGAAGGTAAGGGATTTGATCCTCGTAAAC
>CAMVRH010000157.1 GCA_947169835.1 uncultured Lachnospira sp.
TTCTTCGTCGTTGTCCTGTTTCATGTTGTGTTCTTCCACATACTTTTGCGGATCTACATCATCTTTAAACATCGCTTCAAAGACTTCCTTTGCAGCACCGCGGTTTATTGTACTGTCCTCTATCATCTTGATAAGCTTCGATAGATTCTCGGCACTTACGCTTACTTGATCTGGGTCAACTGATTCTTCTTTGCAAAGTCTCATTGTCTCTCCCATAATCCAGTTACTTACTTCCTTAGGCTTGTTACCAAGAGCTACTGTCTCTTCGAACAAGTCCGCTAAAGGCTTGTACAAAGTAATAATGTCTGCATCATACTCTGGCAAATCAAACTCTGAAATATATCTAGCCATCTTTTCGTCTCTGAACTCTGGCTCTTTACTCTTCACTTCTTCCATCCATTCGTCGCTGATGATGATTGGAGTTAAGTCTGGGTCTGGGAAGTATCTGTAATCCTGCGCATCCTCTTTTGAACGCATTGGATATGAATACTCTTTTGTATCATCCCATCTTCTTGTTTCCTGAAGAACTTCTTCGCCGGACTCTAGCAAATCGATCTGACGATTCTTCTCATTCTCGATTGCTCTAGCGATTGACTTAAATGAGTTAAGGTTCTTCATCTCTGTACGAGTACCAAACTCTTCAGCGCCCACTTCACGAACTGATAAGTTAACGTCGGCTCTCATTGAACCCTCATTTAGTTTGCAATCCGAAGCACCCAAGTACTGAATGATCAAACGAAGTTTCTCTAAGTATGCAATAACTTCTTCAGCACTTCTCATATCTGGCTCAGATACAATCTCGATTAGCGGCACACCTGAACGGTTCAAGTCCACAAGTGATGCATCATTAAAGTCATCATGAATCAACTTTCCAGCATCCTCTTCCATATGGATTTCGTGGATGCGAACCTTCTTCTCAGTTCCATCTTCAGTCTTTATCTCCACATAACCATTTCTACAGATTGGCTCATAAAGCTGAGAAATCTGATAGTTCTGTGGATTGTCTGGATAGAAATAATTTTTTCTATCGAATTTACAATTTTGTGTGATGTCACAGTTCGTAGCCATTCCAACTGCCATAGCATATTCAACCACCTGCTTATTTAACACCGGCAAAGAACCTGGCATTCCCGTACAAACTGGACATGTATGTGTATTTGGTGCTCCGCCAAACTCAGTTGAGCAAGAGCAGAAAATCTTTGTCTTGGTAGCAAGTTCAACATGAACTTCCAAACCGATGACTGTCTCGTAATTCTTCATGCGAACCTCCTACTTCTGTGACTGCTCGTAAGTGTAAGCAGCCCTAATAACATTATCTTCTCTAAAGCAGTCGCCAATAATCTGCAAACCAATTGGAAGACCTTCTGAATCCTCGCCGCATGGAACAGATATTCCTGGCAAACCTGCTATGTTTACTGAAACTGTATAAATATCACCTAAGTACATCTTAAGTGGATCACTCAAACTCTCGCCTATCTTTGGCGCGGTAGTTGGTGAAACTGGTCCAATAATTACATCGTACTTACTAAACGCATCGTCAAACGCTTTCTTAATCAAAGCCTTAACACGTAGCGCTTTCAAATAGTATGCGTCAAAGTAACCAGAACTTAGCACGAATGAGCCAAGCATAATTCTACGCTTAACTTCTTCGCCGAAGCCCTCTGAACGAGTCTTCTTATACATATTGTGTAGGTCGCGGTAATCTTCAGTCCTGTAGCCATACTTTACGCCGTCAAATCTTGATAGGTTTGAACTAGCCTCGGCATCCGCAATAATATGGTAAGTAGCAACCGCATAGTTTACTAAGTCAAAATCGAACTCTTCCACTTCTGCGCCCTTTTCCTTTAGCACATCAATCGCCTTAAGAACTGATTCCTTAACCTCAGGACTTATGCCCTCGCCAAAGTAATCCTTTGGCACACCAATCTTCATACCTTTAACATCATCCACAAGTGAACTTGTGAAATCATAACTGTCTCTGTTTATTGATGTAGAATCTAGTTTGTCGTAACTTGAAATAACTTCAAGTGAAGTAGCAACATCCGTTACATCTTTTCCAATAGGTCCAATCTGATCAAGTGATGAAGCATACGCAATCAAACCATAACGTGAAACTGTTCCGTATGTAGGCTTCATACCAACCACGCCACAGAAAGACGCTGGCTGTCTGATAGATCCACCTGTATCTGAACCAAGTGAATAGAAACATTCATCTGCAGCCACTGCCGCACAAGAACCACCTGATGAACCACCAGGCACGTGCTCAGTATTCACTGGATTTTTTGTAATTCCGAAATAAGAAGTCTCCGTGGTACTTCCCATTGCAAACTGATCCATATTTGCACTACCAACAATCACTGCTCCAGCATCCTTCAAATTTTGAACTGCTGTAGATGTAAATGTTGGGTAAAAGTTACTCAATATCTTTGTACTACATGCTGTGAGGTGTCCCTCATTACACATGTTATCTTTAATAGCGACAGGCACACCAGCTAAAGGTCCAGTTAACTCTCCGTTATCAATCTTCTCCTGTACCTCTTTAGCATTGGCTAGCACTTCTTCTTTATCGTAGACTGTCACGTAACTGTTAATGTCTTCTTCCACTTTTTCAATCTGGTCAAAGACAGCTTCCACGGCATCTACCACTTTTACTTCGCCACTCTTTATTTTCTTTCCTAATTCAACTGCTGTTAATTCTAATAAACTCATTTTATCTTCCTATTCAAAAGTCTTTGGCACAATATATGCTTCTTCATTTCTATCTGGCGCATTTTTAAGCATATTTTCTCTGTCATCTCCGTTTGTGACCTCATCCTCTCTAAAGACGTTATTCACTGGGAAGACATGACTCATAGGCTCCACACCAGAAGTGTCAAGTTCGTTTAATTTATCGATATAATCTAGGATTTCTCCCATGTCTTTTTTAGCTTTTTCTTTCTCCTCATCAGAGAGTTCAAGCTTCGCCAAAATGCCGACATAATCGATTGTTTCGTCTGTAATTTTGTTAGCCATAAAGACCTCCTAACCACGA
>CAMVRH010000158.1 GCA_947169835.1 uncultured Lachnospira sp.
AACATATGTCTTAAGATATTCTTCAACATCCTTCCAATCCACTTTCCTTTTTCCTTTGAAAATGATGTCATTAATCATAACAATCTTATTACCTTCTGCATCTTTAATTACACTAATATTTCTTTTTTCTTTACTCATTCATTTATCCTCCTTGTGTGTTTTTATGCAATAAAAAAAGAGAGAAAGACAGATTCTTTTAAATCCCTTTTTCTCTCCTTTATTTATATTATCATTGTTTGTTAGATTGTCAACATAAACTTTATATGATTTTATCTAACAGGCTCCACTAATCCGACTTTCTTTTTAACTTTTCTCAAAGTCTTGTTAGCAAAGTACGCTGCCTTTTCGTCGTTTTCCTTAACTACTTTATCGATATATGCTTTATCCTTTTGTAGTTCATAGAATCTGTCCTGAAGTGGTTTTAGTTTGTCTGCTACTGCTTCACCTACAGCAAGTTTGAAGTCGCCATAGCCTTTGCCGTCAAATTCCTTCTCCACTTCTTCTACAGTCTTTCCTGTAACACTTGAATATATATCAATAAGGTTTTTGATTCCTGGTTTGTCGTCTGAGTATCTGATTTCTGTGTCAGAATCTGTCACTGCACGCTTGAACTTTCTAATGATTGTGTCTGGATCATCCATTAGCAAGATGCTAGCGTTTGGATTCTCGTCTGACTTAGACATCTTCTTAGTTGGGTCCTGAAGACTCATAATCTTGGCAGTTGATTCACCAATGTATGGTTCTGGCACTACAAATGTAGGTGAATATGCATTGTTGAATCTATTTGCAATATCTCTAGCAATCTCTAAGTGCTGCTTTTGGTCTGCGCCCACTGGCACTAGTTCTGACTGATAAAGCAAGATGTCTGCCGCCATCAAAACTGGATATGTGAAAAGACCAGCGTTTATGTTATCAGCATGCTTCGCTGATTTATCCTTGTACTGAGTCATACGATTTAACTCGCCCATATATGTATAGCAATTAAGAATCCATGCAAGCTCTGCGTGAGCTGATACATGTGATTGATAGTAAATACAGTTCTTCTCTGGGTCTAGTCCTGCTGCCACATACAAAGTATATAGATCTTTTGCAGCCTTACGTAGGTCTGCTGGATTTTGACGAACCGTTAGCGAGTGTAAATCTGCAATTGCATAAAATGTCTCAAATTCATCTGATAGTTTTACCCAGTTGTTTAGCGCTCCTAGGTAGTTACCCAAAGTAAGGGTACCTGTGGATTGCATCGCACTGTATAAAACCTTTTTGTCGTTAATCATTATAGCCTCCAATATTTCAAACTTTATGCATTATAGCACAAAATGACTTATTTTTCTTTTTTTACATCGACCGCCACAAAGACTGTGGTAGTTCTAGCTGGTACTGTAGCGTTTTTATCAATATTCTTTTCAGACACTCCCTGCTTATCTGTAGAGAATGCTACATCCCACTTTTTATTCTTGCCTGCTGCTGGCATTCCAAATGTCATTGGAGTCCAGTACATATTGTAAGCAATGTAAATATCTGGACCAGCCTTTTTCTTATCTAGCTTAGCATATGCTCCGCAAAGCATAACGCCAATATGTCTATTAAAGTGAGCAAAGTCTCCTGCCCAAGCACGAGTGCCATGATATGATAAATCAGGAAGTCCAAGAGATGCATGGTCAATCTGCTTTGTCTCCTCGCTCAAGTGTAGAACCTTGTTGGCTTTTCTAAACTCTATCAAACTCTTTGTAAATTCAAATATTTCTTTGGCGATGGCTGTTGTGTTCCAGTTTGTCCATGAAATTTCGCTGTCCAAACAGTAAGGGTTGTTGTTACCCTTTTGTGAGTTACACATTTCATCACCAGCATAAATCATTGGAACGCCTTGGCTTAGGAAAACTAGAGAAAGCATATTTTTAATCTGATGCTTACGAAGATCCATAACAGTTCTCTTTCTAGTGTCGCCCTCTTCGCCGCAGTTCCAACTGTAGTTGTAAATGGCGCCGTCATTGTTATTCTCGCCATTTTCCATATTGTATTTTTTATCGTAAGATACAGCATCGTACAAAGTAAATGTGTTGTGGTTTGCCACATAATTTACTACTGCTGTGCTGTTAGGGTTTTTCTTAATTCTCTGAGCGATATCACCTAGCATATCCTCATCGCCCTTAACAAACTTACGAACTGCTACCATAAAGTCATCGTTAAAGTCCGCAAAGTTTCTATTCTCAATCTGTCCATAAACAGAATCAGCCACAGGAATAACGTATGTGAAGACCTTTGTGCCAGAAAGAAGTGGATCTCTTTCAATCATCTTCATAACTGTATCTTCACAGTTTACATGAACACCATCAATATGGTATTCCATAACCCAATAATGAAGCACATCTAAAATGTACTGTGGGCTAGTTCCATATGTGAAATAAAACTCCATAGAAACTTCAATTCCATTTTTATGAAGTTCTTTAACTAGGCTCTTAAACTCATTTACTTCCGCTCCCACTTCCTTGCCTGCGGCAAATGAAGCCTTTGGCGCGAACGCATATCCATCTGTGTATCCCCAATAGTTAAGTGTTGGGTTAGTGATGGACTTGCTTGTAACCATAGATGTAGAAGCTTTGATTTCTTTCTCGTTGAAATCATACGCAGGCATTAGTTCAACCAAGTTGATTCCAAGATCCTTCAAATGAGGAATCTTTTCAATAATTCCAAGGTATGTACCTTTATTCTTAACTTTTGAAGTCTTTGACTTGGTAAAACCACGAACGTGCATACGATACATAATAGTCTCGTCAAATGGAATATTTAACTTCTTATCACCCTTCCAGTCGAAATCGCCTGCTACAAAGGCACCTTTGACAAGCTTTGGAGCAACACCCCACTCTTTCTTGCCAACAGTTGCTTTTGCGTAAGGGTCTGTTACAACATTTCCATCTACGCTGAAGTTATAGTCATATTCATTTATATCAATGCCTTTAACATTCATGCAAAAGACATTTCCTACTTTGCCCTCAAAAGGAATGCGCTTTGAAACTCTATTGCCA
>CAMVRH010000159.1 GCA_947169835.1 uncultured Lachnospira sp.
CAGGTCCTTTAACCGGCGAGTAATCCAAATCCAAAATACCAAAGCCAATACTTCTTACATAATCAACAATCATCTGAATGACTTCAATATGGACTGACTTTTCTCTTACAACACCTTTCTTTCCAACCTTTTCTCTACCTGCTTCAAACTGCGGCTTTATAAGGCAAACCATTCTAGCATCATCCGTTAAAATCTCTTTAACCGGCTCTAAAATCTTTGTAAGAGAGATAAACGAAACATCGGCTGATGCAAACTCTATTTTATCCTCTACATCTTCTGGAGTGATATATCTGATGTTTGTTTTATCCATCACAACCACTCGCTCATCTGTCACTAACTTCCAAGCAAGCTGTCCACGTCCAACGTCCACCGAATAAACTTTTTTAGCACCATTCTGTAGCATACAATCTGTAAAACCACCTGTGCTAGCACCAATATCCATACATACTTTATCAGCGACGTCCACGCCAAAGGAATCCATAGCCTTTTCTAACTTTAAACCACCTCTACTTACATACTTTAGAGTCTTTCCTCTAACCTCGATGTTAGCATCTTCCTCAAAGCTAGAACCAGCCTTATCCTCTTTCACATTATCCACATAGACAATGCCACTCATTATAATTGCTTTAGCCTTCTCACGTGAAGGTGCAAGTCCTTTTTCAACAAGTAAAATATCTAATCGTTTTTTCATTATAAATATTTTTTAACCTTACTTACTATATCGTCACTTGAGATTCCGATTTGTGATCTGAGTTGATCTACTTTACCGTGTTCAATAAATTTATCTTCGATAGCTATTGTCTCAACCTTTACATCCAAGTTGTTTTCTTGAATAAAGATTTCAACAGCCTCGCCGTATCCGCCTCTCTTGATACCTTCTTCCACCACAATAATCGCTTTGTGTTTAGAAGCCATATCCTTAATCATGTCAGTATCTATCGGTTTTATAAATCTAGCATTAACTAGTGTGATACGTTTTCCTTCTTCTTTAAACTTAAGTCTAGCCTTTGATGCCTCTTCATAAATATTTCCAACTGCAATCACGCAGACATCTTCGCCCTCGTGCACAACCACACTCTTTCCATACTCAAACTCCTCTTTAAAGTCTGTATGGTAAGCTGCGCCTCTTGAATATCTAATAGCAATTGGTCTTGCAAAGTCTTTTGCATAATCGATAGCATCCATCAATTCTTGGTCACTGTTTGGAGCAATGATAGTCATATTTGGCATTGATGATAGATATGCAATATCAAATATACCTTGGTGAGTCTCACCGTCCTGTCCTACTAATCCAGCTCGGTCAAACAATAACTTAACTGGCAAATCTTGCAAACAAACATCCTGCAAAATCTGATCGTATGCTCTTTGGAAGAAACTTGAATAAATACAAACGAAAGGTTTCTTTCCTTCTAAAGCTAATCCCGCTGCAAATGTAACAGCATGCTCCTCAGCTATTCCCACGTCAAAGAATCTGTCAGGATAAGCTTTGGCAAACTTTGAAAGTCCAGTTCCATCTGGCATAGCAGCTGTGATTGCAACTATGTTTTTATCTTCCTCTGCCATCTCAACAATCTTCTCTGCAAAGTAGTCTGTGTAAGATGTGACAGCATCAGATTTCTTAACTCCATCTTTTACATCAAAAGGAGAAACTCCATGATAAATTGACGGGTCGTTTTCCGCATGTTCATATCCATGACCTTTTTTAGTCTTTACATGAATAAGTATTGGATGGTCAATCTCAAATGTCTTTTCAAAGATTGTCATCATTCCTTCGATGTCATGTCCATCTATTGGTCCAACATATGTAATTCCGAGATCGTCAAAGAAACCGCCACCTGGAATAACAAGGTTTTTGAAGTGGTCCTTAGTTCTCTTCATACGTCTTACAATCTTCTCGCCAATCTTTGGAATCTTTCCAAGTACTTTGGCGATGGCTTCTTTAAAGCCATTATATTTTGAACCTACTCTAAACTTACTTAGGTAGTTACTCATACCACCTACGTTTTTAGAGATAGACATACTGTTGTCATTTAAGATAATTACAAAGTTTCTATCAAGCGCAGCCACATTGTTTAGCGCTTCCATAGCCATGCCGCCTGTTAGCGCGCCATCACCTATCACTGCAACCACTTTATCTTTCTTGTTATCAATCTTGTTAGCTGATGCTATACCGAGCGCTGCTGAGATAGATGTAGAACTGTGGCCCGTGTCAAAACAGTCACAGTCACTCTCTCTACGCTTTGGAAAACCTGATAGTCCCTCGTAGTTACGAAGTGTTGCGAAATCATCTTTTCTGCCTGTTAAGATTTTGTGAGTGTAACACTGATGCCCTACATCCCAAACAATTTTATCTTTAGGCAAATCAAGCAAAGCGTGTAAAGCTATAGTTAACTCTACCGCTCCCAAGTTAGAAGCCAGGTGGCCTCCAGAATGACTGACACTATCCAAGATAAACTGGCGAATCTCTTCCGCTAGTTCATCGTATCTAGAAGGGTCAATCTTCTTAATATCATTTGCTTTTTTGATTTCGTCTAAATAGTTACTCATTTTAATACTCTCTATTAATTAATTTCTCAACCAATGAAACTAAGAATTCGTTATCACCCAATTCTTTAATTCCATCGATCGCTTTATTTGATAATTCTTCCACTTTTGCTTTTGATTCATCCAAACCTATAAGTGTTATGTAAGTATCTTTTTCATTCTTCTCATCGCTTAAAACTGGCTTGCCTAATTTTTCTTCATCGCCTGTCACATCCAAAATGTCATCCTGAATCTGGAATGCCATTCCAATGTTTTTAGCAATCTGTTCAACCTCATCTACTTGAGATTCACTAGCACCGCCAAGTATTGCGCCAGCCATCATCGAAGCCTCAATAAGCGCTGCTGTTTTAAGGTTGTGAATGAAGTTGATAGTTTCTAAGTCTAGTTTCTTACCTTCGTTTACAACATCCACTGTCTGTCCACCTACCATTCCGTAAGCGCCTGCTTTTTTAGCAATAACAGTAGCCTGCCCA
>CAMVRH010000160.1 GCA_947169835.1 uncultured Lachnospira sp.
TACCAATCATCACCGACGAAACACTTGATGGCAACATTATATTTCCTGTATAAACACCATCATCATACTTTTCTACTATCTGTTCATAGTCGTAAACTGTTTTAATATCACCGTTATAACATAGAGAATTTCGAGAATGTTTACACGCATAATCGAATGCTTCCATATTAGGAGTTTCTTTATACATCTGAGTTCTTGTTCTTGGATGAATAATTAGTTCTGAAAAATCATACTTATTATATACTTCCATTATCTTTTCAAACTCTTCAGGCTCTTTGACGCCGATGCGTGTCTTAACAGAAATATATAGCGGATCAACTAACCCATCATTCCACTCAAAAATATTGTAGAAAAATTCATCCATTCCATCTAAGTCTCTTAAGAAACCTGAGCCTTTGTTTTTAGAAACAACAGTTCCTGATGGGCAGCCTAAGTTAATATTTATTTCATCTTTATAGCCTAGTTCCATAAGCTGCTTAGCACCCTTAATAAAGAACTCGTGTTTATTGCATAGGATTTGAGGTATAAGCCTTAATCCTTCTGTCTGATTCTCCGGCAAAATATCCCTGATTTCTTTGCCCTTCATCTCTGGATTATGGGTAGGCGAAATAAACGGTGCGTAGTATTTGTCGACACCGCCAAAGTACCTGTAGTGAAGGTTTCTATATGTAAATCCTGTAATACTCTCTAACGGAGCAAAATATAGATTCATAATGCCTCCTTAAACCTTATCTAGTATAGCAAATGAGTATTTGAAATACTACTAGTTAGGTGTTATACTTTTATCAATATTTTGAAAAGAGGTATTGAAATATGAAATTATGGGGTGGACGCTTCACAAAAGAAACAGATGATTTAGTATTTAACTTTAATGAGTCACTTTCTTTTGACAGAAAACTTTATAAACAAGATATCACTGGAAGTATTGCCCATGCAAAAATGCTTGGAAAACAGGGAATTATTTCAGACGATGAAGCAAAACAGATTGTTAAGGGATTGGAAGGAATTCTAAACGATCTTAATTCTGGTGCTTTAGAGTTTGATAATTCTGAAGATATACACAGCTTTGTCGAGGCCACTTTGACAGAGCGTATTGGTGATGCAGGAAAGAAACTTCATACAGGACGTAGCCGTAATGATCAGGTTGCTTTAGATATGAAGATGTATACAAAGGAAGAAATGCTTGAGCTAAAGACTTTAATTAAAACTCTTCTTGCTTCTATTCTTAAAGTTATGGAAGAAAATACAGAGACTATTATGCCAGGCTTTACACATCTTCAAAAAGCACAGCCTATCACTTTGGCGCACCACTTTGGAGCTTACTTCGAAATGTTTAAGCGTGACTACTCACGTCTTAACTGTGCACTAAATCGTATCGATCAATGTCCTTTAGGTTCTGGTGCTTTGGCGGGCACTACTTATCCACTGGATCGCGAGTTTGTTGCTAAAGAGCTTGGTTTTAAAGAGCCAACACTTAATAGTATGGACTCAGTATCTGATCGTGATTACTTAATTGAATTTTTGAGCGATCTTTCAATTATTATGATGCACCTCTCTCGCTTCTGCGAAGAAATTTGCATATGGAATTCTAACGAATATCGCTTTGTTAATATTGACGATTCTTATAGTACAGGTTCAAGTATTATGCCACAAAAGAAAAACCCAGACATTGCTGAGTTGATTCGTGGTAAAACTGGACGTGTTTATGGCGCTTTAATGTCATTACTTACAACTATGAAGTCACTTACACTTGCATACAATAAAGATATGCAGGAAGACAAAGAATTGGCATTTGATGCTATCGATACCGTCAAAGGATGCGTTGTTCTATTTACAGGAATGATTGATACAATGACATTCAACAAGGACAATATGGAAAACAGCACAAAGATGGGATTTACTAATGCTACTGATGCTGCTGACTATTTAGTTAACAAAGGTGTTCCATTTAGGGATGCACACGGTATTGTTGGTGAGTTGGTATTGTTCTGTGAAAAGAATAATAAATCATTAGATGATATGACATTAGATGAGTACAAAGCAATAAGCGATGTATTTGAAGAAGATATATTTGATGCAATAAGTCTAGAGACTTGCGTTAATAAACGTTTGACACTTGGAGCACCAAGTCCAGAGTCAATGCAAAGAGTTATTGCAATCTATAAAGAGTTTTTAAAATAATATTTTTTATTCCAAAAGAAAAACGGTAAGGGTCTCACTAACAATCGTTCGTACCCTTACCGTTTTTCTTTTGTTTAAATATGTTATTAAACCTTTATGGATTACAGCCTTTGCATGGACTGTAGCCTTGGTTAATCAATGTACTTCTCTTTCCTTTAAATTTGATTCTATTGTAATTTTTAATTCTATTTACATATCCACAACTTGGATAATGGAACTTGCGAGTGTTCTTACTAATTATGTATGTTCCGCTCTTACCCTTCTTGGCCTTTTTATTGTAATACTTCTTTTTATAAGTTTTCTTCGAACTATAACCACCTGATATCTTACCCTTTCCTTTACTAGTTCCGGTTTTATAGTTAATCTTTACACCAGGCTGAACATTGTAGCAATAGACATTAAAACTACATGATTTTCCTTTGTCTTCGACGGAGTAAGCTTCCATTTGAACTCCGCTAGCCACTAAGTTCTTTCCTTTATAGATTGGGCGAACTCTGTACATTACATGCTTGTTTAAATATTTAACACAGTTTACTACTTCATCCTCAAAAGGAAGCATACCATCCACATTCATATATCTAGTTCCAGTTATCAAGTTCTTTGCATTTGCGTTTTGACCAGTCAGCTGGTGACCAATCAAATGACATCTGTTATACAAATATCTACCTGCAACATTTGCATATCTATATGTATGCCATCCAGATGGATAAACAGAACTAATAGATGTTCTTTTTCTTTTAGGCATTATATCTCTTCCTATAGATGCAATTGCAACACCACATCTTCCA
>CAMVRH010000161.1 GCA_947169835.1 uncultured Lachnospira sp.
ATTTTGTATGCAGGTGTTACAGCGGCTATAGAGGCAGTGAAGAAGATTATTAATCCTGAAACACCAAACTACACTACAGTTACACTTTTCATTATAGCTGTGGCAGTAGTAGTAAAAATAGTTTTAGGTTTGTTTGTTTCAAAACAAGGAAAGAAAGCGAAATCTGGAGCATTAGAAGCCTCCGGCAAAGACGCTTTATTTGACGCAGTCATCTCTGCATCAGTTCTGGCATCTGCCATCATATATTTGACTACAAAGGTTTCATTAGAAGCATATGTAGCCGTTATTATTTCAATCTTTATTATCAAAGCAGGTATTGAGATAATGGCTGAAACTATCAGTGAGATTTTAGGAAAGCGCGCGGATGCAGACTTAACAAAGAAGGTTAAGGAAATTTTAAATCGAGAGCCAGAAGTGCGAGGCGCATATGACTTGCTACTAAATAATTACGGACCAAACAAAAACTACGCTTCAGTTCATCTAGAACTTCCAGATACAATGACAGTAGATGAAGTAGATGTTTTAACTAGGAAGTTAGAAATGAATGTCTACAAAGAGACAGGAATCATCTTAACAGGAGTAGGAGTGTATTCATATAACACTAGCGATACAGAAGTGGCTCATATCAGAAACGAAGTGCAAGAAATGGTTATGGCTCATGATTGGTCGCTTCAAATGCACGGCTTCTACTTGGATACAGAAAAACATACTATGCGATTTGACGTAGTGATGAGTTTTGATATTGATCCAAAAGAAGGAATTGATATTATTAGAAAAGAAGTGGGAGAGGCATACCCAGAGTATGAACTCAATATTATTGCAGATGTCGATATAGCAGACTAAAACAATATAAAAAAGAAGCGAGCATTTTAGCTCGCTTCTTTTTTTGAAATCAAGTTAACGCCATCTAGCCTTAACCTTACATTTTAGTTTCTTGCCATTGGCTTTAACTGTAATAGTAGCATTACCATATCCAACAGCTTTAACTTTACCTTTCTTAGTAACCTTGGCAATTCGCTTGTTGCTAGATTTATACTTAGCCTTTCCAACTAGACCTTTCTTAACCTTAAGTTTAAACGATTTGCCAATCTTTAGTTTTTTCTTCTTTTTGTTAAGTTTAATATTCTTAACTGTAACAGTAAATGTTTTAGTTACGCCATTGTTTGTAACTTTAATCTTGGCTGTACCTTTCTTCTTAGCAGTTACCACACCCTTCTTACTTACTGTAGCCACTTTCTTATTTGAAGTAGTGTAAGTAGTATCACCAACAGGGTTAGTAACAGTAGCCTTTATAGTCTTTTTATTCTTGATATATACTGTGGCTTTAGTCTTGCTGAGAGAAACTGTGGTCTTCATATCATCTTTTAGCAAGTATAGCTGTCCACCGTAGAATGGATTACATGTTCCAATATACAAACCTTGATCTGTTGCTAGGAAAGAAGAACAGCCATAGTTGTATTTGTCGCCAAATCCATTTGTAGTAATCTTCTCAAAGTTCAAAGCATCTTCTGTTCTGTACATATCAAATCCAGGCTCGTTATTTTTAACTCTATTTGAAATGTACATATACATCTCTAAGCCCTTCCAGTCGATATTATCGATAATGTTGTCTATCTTTTCTTTCCACTGATCCATTACTTGAGATAGATATGCAACAAGTATCTGTCGTATCATCTGTCTAGCCATAGCTTGTTCTTCTTCATCTAACTCGTTATATGAAGTACCCATATCAGCGATAAACTCGATTTTGTCGATTAATTCCTTAGTCTTTTCATCTGTTATTTCCTCTGGAATTAACTTCTGAACATCAACATCCTTAAATAGAATACCATCCAAATTTAATGCGTGATGTATAATCTTATCTTGTGTTTCTTCACTTAAGATATACTCGATAATCTCTTCTAAGTCTTTGTCGGATAGTTGTTCTATGAATGAATTAATAACACGTTTTAATTCCGCCATAGTAGTCTTATAATTCTCGATAAATTGTTTGATGTTGTTTATATCAACCTTCATTGTCAAAAGCGCTTTAAGAAGATCAATACATTTCTCTAACTTCTCCTTAATCTTGCTTATATCCACAGACCCACTTATCTTGGATTTAACCAAAATAACAATCAAGTCTTCAATATACTTAATTCTCTTTTTGATCTCTTCTTTAGACATCTGAGAGAAGTCAGTGCTTGTAAGTTGTGTTAAATATCCATAAGGAACGTTGGCATCGAATGTTGAGAGATACATTTTGCCATTGTACTCGCCAGCTCTCCAAATGTACTCGTTAGTAGTTCCTCTCATAAGTTGAGTGAACTTAGGGCATTCTTCAAACTTACCTGTATCATCATCCAACTTCCAAAGTTTTTGAGGATTGTGAAGTGAATCATACATAGGTAATAGGAACTCGCTAGGTTTTACATATTGACCAAATAAGTTTGAAATAATACCAGTAAATGCCTGCGCCTCACCGGCAAATGCATGGTCAAAATTGTAAACGTATAACTCATCATTAAACACATAAGTAGAACCTATAAGTGAGCGTGTAGTTCCAGGGTTACCACCCTTTGTTTCGCTTAGTCCAGGATTGTTTATTCCATTGTTCAATCCAACTACTTCTTCCCAATACCAACCGTAGTCGTTAGCTTTTTCGCCAGCCTTAGCAGGGTGTCCTTTGAACATTACAAATCCATTAGTGCTAGGAGCAGTAGCGTAAATATATCCTTTGTAGTTTGAGAGTTCCCAAATAGGAGAACCAGCCCAACTAGTCATAAGTGGATCATATGCCACATCGCCAAAGTCCCTATAGTCAGCTACGCGATTCCATACGCGGTCATCCCTAATATCTTTTTGGAGAATTGCCATCTTACAAGGATCCACACCTTCTTTAGGAACAGCGGATTCTCGCTCATCAGCTCCTCCAAAGTACAACTGTCCACCATATACACAGTTGGCGCGGAA
>CAMVRH010000162.1 GCA_947169835.1 uncultured Lachnospira sp.
TTAACAATTTCTTCTTTAAGAAAAATAGACAGCATCATAACAGATGGATTATTGGCGCTTTATGTATGGAGTCAGTTTTGCTATCTGAGACTCTAGTTATGTATGGCTGGCTAGTTTGGTCTGTACTAAAAGGCGAAATGGCTATTTCAGATTTATTATTGTTTATAGGATTAGTTAATTCCCTTCACAGAAATATCGGCTTTATGTCATGGATCTATTCTGCAGTTAAGACTAACACTCTAATGATTAACGATTATAGAGAATTTGTTAACTGGAAAGAGGATAGTGAGTCCTTTGCCGAAGGCGAGGGAGTAGAAAAAAACTTAGATTTCGATTCATATGAATTCAAGTTTGAAAACGTCAGTTTCAAATATCCAGGACATGATAATTATGTTTTAAAAAATATAAATCTAACAATAAAGAATGACAGCAAGTTGGCTGTGGTTGGTATTAATGGTGCAGGAAAAACTACACTCATTAAACTGATTATGAAACTTTACAACCCAACGGAAGGTCGAATACTTCTCAATGGTAGAGACTTAAGGGATTTTGATAGAGATGAATACTTTAAGCTTTTCTCTCCAGTGTTCCAGAACATAGAGTGTTTTGCACTTCCTATTTTTGAGAATGTTTCTTTTGAAGTGGAAGAAGAGACTGATATGGATAAGGTGACAAGTGCGCTTGATAGAAGTGGTCTTTTAGAAAAGATTGATATGTATGATGCTGGAATAAGAGTTAACCTTCTAAAGATTTTTGATGAGAAGGGTATAGACTTGTCAGGTGGTGAGAAACAAAAACTTGCTCTTGCAAGAGCTTTGTATAAAGATGCTCCAATTGTAATATTGGATGAGCCTACAGCTGCGCTTGACGCTTTGGCTGAGGATAGAATGTATAGAGAGTTTAACAATATGGTTAAAAACAAAATTGCCATATTTATTTCACATAGACTAGGAAGCACTAGATTCTGCGATCAGATTGCTATGTTTAAAGAGGGCGAGATAGTAGAACTGGGTACTCATAGTGAGTTGCTGGAGAAGAATGGAGAGTATGCAGAAATGTTTAACATCCAGTCCAGTTACTACAAGGATGAGGAGGTGATTTCACATGGCTAGAAAGTCAGATAAATTAATGTCACCTAAAGACCTTGGAAGATGCTTTAAATATTTTACGAAGTTTGCTTGGCAGACGAACAAGACATATTTCTTCTGGTTAATTCTAGGATTTGTGGTAGGAATTGTTTATCCATTCATCTCAATCCTTGGTACTGAACAACTAGTAAATGAGATTGCACCAGGTGGACCAAGAAGAGTGAGTTATTCAATCCTTTGGATTGCTGTTATATGCGTGGGTACTTGGCTTGGAAAAGTATTAGCAAAGGCCTGCGACGAACACAAAGGAAGAATAAATGAAAACTTTTATAAATATCTAAATACAAGAATCTGTATGAGTTCAATTCAAATGAAGTTTGCGAATACAGAAAATAGAAAAGTGTTAGATATAATTAAAAATGGTGAAAGAGCATTGAACGAGACTGACCATGTGAACGGTTTGGTCACGCCTATATTCACCATAATTCAGCAGACAGTTGTAGCCATGGGTGTAATAGTGGTAGTGGCTACTAGAGTTCCTTGGATGATTATTCCTATCGTTTTTGCGTTTACTACTAACTACTTCCTATCTAAACTCGATGTGAAGATTAGAAAGAAATACTTTGAAAAGATTGGTAACCTTGAGAGAGGTAGCGACTATTATAATACAGAACTTATGGAGCCAAGATATGCAAAAGACATTAGACTTTATGATGCTGATGATGTGTTTGTAGATCAGTACAATGGTTTTGTAGGGAAACTTTATAAACTAGGAAAGCATTTTGCGAGAAAATTTATTATTCTTAGAAATACAAATGCATTTTTGAGAGCTGCAGCCAATATGGTCATTTATCTTTTGATTGGCTACTATGCTATAAAGAAATGGATTAGCATTGGTACATTCGCTGCTCTTTTCCAGGCAGCTAACACATTTAATGATGCTTTAGGTGCCATTATTGATTCAACTATGCAGTGTTCATATACGGTTTCAGTTCTTAAGTTTTACATCGACTTTATGGAACAAGTTTATGTGGAAAAAGAAACTGGCGATATAGAAGTAGAAAAGCAAGACTGCAAAATTGAGTTTAGAAATGTAAGCTTTAAATATCCAAACACTGACAGATACATTTTGAAAAACATTTCAACTACTATCAATAAAGGTGAGCATCTATCGATTGTTGGAAGGAACGGTGCAGGAAAGACTACGTTTATCAAACTTCTTTGCAAACTATATGATAATTACGAGGGCGATATACTTGTCAACGACAAAGACATCGGGGACATGAAGTTTGAAGAGTACGTGGAATTATTGTCTGTGGTATTCCAAGACTTTAGACTGTTTGCATTTAAACTAAAAGAAAATGTTACTAACTTCCGCGACAAAGACATAGATCTAGATTACGTATATGAGACATCAGGAGTAGCGGATTGGGTTAACAGTCTGAAAGATAAAGATGATACTTACATATATAAGATGTTTGAAGAAGATGGTGTAGAGCCATCTGGTGGACAAGGTCAGAAACTTGCTATAGCAAGAGCGCTATATAAAGATTCGCCTATTGTAGTTTTGGATGAGCCTACAGCTGCACTTGATCCGATAGCAGAGAACGAAGTCTACATGAATTTCGACAAACTAGTTAATGACAAGACTGCTATCTACATCTCGCACAGACTTTCTTCTTGTAAGTTCTGCGATAGAATAATTGTGTTTGAAGGTGGACAGATAATAGAAGAGGGAAGTCACGATGACTTAATGAATTTAGAAAATGGCTTTTATGCAAATATGTTTAACACGCAAGCGAGCCAGTATAAAGAAGCAGAAGCTTAAAAATATAAAGAGATATTCTTTTACGAATAT
>CAMVRH010000163.1 GCA_947169835.1 uncultured Lachnospira sp.
GACCGATAGCCTTAGCAGCACCTGTTGAGTTAGGTACGATATTAACTGCAGCTGCTCTAGATCTTCTTAAGTCACCCTTTCTCTGTGGTCCGTCAAGAGTCATCTGGTCACCTGTGTATGCGTGAATTGTAAGCATGATACCACTCTGGATTTCAGCAAACTTATTCAAAGCATCAGCCATAGGTGCTAGACAGTTTGTTGTACATGAAGCAGCTGAGATAATAGTATCTTCTGGCTTCAATGTCTCGTGGTTTGTGTTATATACGATAGTTGGAAGATCGTTTCCAGCTGGTGCTGAGATAACAACCTTACGAGCTCCAGCATCGATATGTGCCTGAGCTTTTTCTTTTGATGTGTAGAAACCTGTACACTCAAGTACTACGTCTACTCCCAATTCTCCCCATGGGCATTTTGAAGCATCAGCTTCAGCGTAGATCTTGATTTCTTTACCAGCAACGATGATAGAATCATCTGTAGCTTCTACGTGCTCTGCTAAATCATATTTACCCTGTGATGAGTCATATTTTAGAAGATGAGCTAACATCTTAGGGCTTGTTAAATCGTTGATAGCTACGATTTCATAACCACCACCGAAAATCTGCTTAAGTCCTTCAAAACCTTCAGCGAAAAACATCTGTCTGAAAGCTAGACGTCCAATACGACCAAATCCATTAATTGCAACTTTTACTGACATTTAATTGTCCTCCTAAATTATTAATTTTTTTAATTTTTTACAAAAATTAACTCAAGAATTATTCTACCTTTAATAGGTCGAAAATTCAAGCACTTTTTTGTTAAAAATTTATCAAAATAGCACTATTTTTTAGTACTTTTTGTTCATTCCAATTGTTAGCACAAAACCTAGTATTAATCCCGTAATGGCACCACCTAAATGCGCCATCCAGTCTACTCCCTGAGACATATTTCCAAACACCATAATCGCAAGAACTATTAGGCTTCTTATGCCAACTGTTTTATCAAATTCACTTCTGTTTCTAATAGTCAAAACTACCATCGCGCCAAAGATAGCCATAATGGCACCAGATGCTCCCACGCTTGCCACGTAATGATTTGTGGCTATATCGTAGTATGCCGAAAGCGCGCACGCTCCCAAACCACCGACAAAGTAAGTGATTGTATACTTTATCTGACCAAAAGCGTTCTCTATGGAATAACCTACAGCAGCTAGCATTAACATATTGTTAAACAAATGCCCTGTGTCTGCATGTAAAAACATATGCGTAAATATTCTGTACCACTCGCCGTTTTCTACTGCCGGTACATACATAGCATATTGTTCAAAGACTGCATCCGGATTTCCCACCATATTTACTAGATAGAAAACTATTACATTTATAAGTATTAAAACTGCTGTAACTATCGGTACTCTACTTCTCATGTCTTTCCCTCTCAAGATTTTTTGCACTTATAATAGTACCATTTTTCTCGTTTTATTGTTATACTTATTTAGGAATTCTTAAGGAGATATTATGTATTCAGATTTTCACGTGCACAGTGATTTATCGTTTGACTCTAAAGAGCCAGCCGAGAATCAAGTAAAACGTGCCATTGAACTAAATATGGAAAAGATTTGTTTCACCGAACACCACGATATCGGTTGGTATTTTGAGGGAAACACTTCTATGATCGATATGGAAAAATACAACAAGACCATATCTTCTTTGCGTGAAAAATATTCTGACAAGATTGAGATTCTTCAGGGAATTGAGATTGGAATTACTAAAGAAAACATTTCCGAGGCAAAGGAATTTATTGAGAACAATAACTTTGACTTTGTCATCGGTTCATTCCACGAACTAAACGGCGAAGACCCTTACTACCCTGGCTTTTGGGATGGTAAGTCTGAGGCGGAGATTATAGACGATTACTTTAATGTGACTTATGAGTTGTTAAAAGATTTTATTCATGTAGATACTTTAGGTCACTTGGATTACATCGTTCGCTACTGCCCTAGCAGAGATACAAACTATAATCCAATGGTAGATCAAAAAGAAGTGATTGATAATATTTTAAATCTTTTAATTGAGCGAGATATTTGTTTAGAGATAAACACATCCAACCTCGCCAAAGGATTTGACTTTGCTCATCCACATCCAGACATCTTAAAACGATATGTTGAACTTGGTGGTAGGAAAATTACAATCGGATCAGATGCCCACCAAGCAGACAAGCTAGGATACGGATTTGATGATGTAAAAACGTTAATTGAGGAATTAAATCTCGAAGTAAAACAATAATAAAAAAGACTAGTTATCACTAGTCTTTTTATTTGCAACATCATTTGTATCTATTGTTTTTCTAAATACGAAAAATCTATCGTATAAATACTCCGTCACCAGATTACAGGCCATAACCATTAGTGTTACAATATTACCATTCAATCCTACAGTTTGCTCCAAGTAGTTTCCACCAAGCGTTGAGAGAGGTGTAAACACTGCATAGAACGCCGCCACTTTAAGCATGGCTATTGGCACATTATTTGCAGATTTAAAAGTGTATCGTCTGTTAAATGTGAAATTCCAAAGTACTGATAAAACAAGTGCTGTTAGGTAGCTTGGCCACCAAGGAATCTTAATCAAGTTGTACATCAGAGCAAAAACAACTATTTCTATAACGCCTGCTGATACTGAAAATAATACAAATTTAAGTGTTCTAACTAGTTCTTTATTCATCATAGTGGTGAGTCCGCCTTTCCTTTCATAAAGTCTTTAACTTTCTTTCTCTCTCTTTTGTTTGTAATAATCTTAGGTTTCCAATTGTTAGTTGGTCCTGTATAAACATAGCAAGGAATAATCTTGCCCTTCTCTTTTGAAACTTTTCCATCATCAATTGTCAAAGTGTGTTGATAAATCATTGTTCTATTCTCTGGATGTCTGTTTCCTCCAAAGACAAAG
>CAMVRH010000164.1 GCA_947169835.1 uncultured Lachnospira sp.
AAACAGATACAGTTCCATTCTTACAGATGGTATTAAATGGAACAATGGAAGTTTATGCACCATATTCTAACTTCTCATTCTACTCAAAGGGCGACATGCTCAAGATGATTGATTACAATATTTCACCATCATTTGTAATCACAAAGAAACCTTCATACTTGCTAGCAGCTACAACATCAGCTGATTATTATTCAACAGAGTATAGCCAGTATGAGAAGATCATTAACAACATTTATAATGTAGTAAATGATGGGCTAAAGGACATTCAAGGATATGAATGGACAGACAGAAATGTTTTGGACGATGGTGTTATCGCTAATACATATGAAAAAGATGGTGAGACAAAGACAGTTGTTATTAACTACACAGACGACAAAGTCACAGTTAAAGGACAACAGATCGATAAACAAAGTGCAAAAACTTTGGAAGGGGGTGTTAAGTAATGGCAGACAAAAAAGTAAAAGAACCAAAAGTTAAAGCCCCTAAGAAAAAGAAACTTAAAACTTACCAGCAGAGACAGGATAGAAATGGTTATGCATTTATGGCACCATGGATCATTGGATTCTTAGCATTTACAGCATTCCCATTTGTAATGACAATTTACTTGAGTTTTACTCATGTAAAAGCAACTATCCTAGGATACGACATCAAGTGGGTTGGATTAGCAAATTACAATTCAGCATTCTTCAAGAGTGAGACATTCACTCCTGCATTGCTTTCATATTTGCAGATGATAATTCCTTACACATTTATCGTAGTAGTATTATCATTTATCATCGCCTACTTGCTATGTAAGATTAATGTAGGTAAAAGTATTTTGAGAACAATATACTTCCTACCAGTAATCATTATGTCTGGTCCGGTTATGACTCAGATATTAAATGTACAAGATGCTGGACAAGCTGCTTCAGCAGCATCACAGGCAGCGGATGCAGCCATTCAGACAAACGCATTCTCAGACATATTCATTATGCAGATTATCCAGAGTTATTCTCCAGGATTTGCAAATGCTCTAGCAGGTGTGTTTGATCACTTATCAATAATACTTTGGTTTACTGGAATCCCAATTGTACTATTTATCAACGGACTTCAGAAAATCAACCCAAGTATTTACGAAGCAGCTAAGATTGATTCAGCCAATGCTTGGCAGATTATGTGGAAGATCACAATACCAATGCTTAAGTCTATCGGACTTATCATTACAGTATTTACAGTAATCCAGCTTGGTATGTACGAATCAATCAACCCAGTTTATGAATTGATTAAAGAGCAGACAGGTAAGACGGACGGTGGACTCGGGTACGCCGCCACATACTCTTGGATTTACAGTATCCTAGCCCTTCTAATTATTGGAATTGTATTCTTACTATTTAAGGATAGAAAACCAAAAGATATTAAGGCTAGAGAAAGACAAGAGAAGAAACTCAAGAAGCTAGATAGACAGCAGAAGCGTAGACTAGCTGCTCAGAGAAGACACGAGAGGAAGGAGGCAAAGCGTTTTGGCAAGTAATTTAAAAGATAAAGTTAAAAATTTAAATATTGATAAAGTCAAAAACTACAGCTTTGCCAAATTCAAAAAACTTAAAGCTGTAAATATCATTTCTAAAATAGCAATATACTTCGTACTTATTTGTATCGGATACGTATATTTGAAACCAATTTTTGAAATGGTATCTAAGTCAATAATGACAACAGCCGATTTGATTGACCCATCAATCACTTGGTTGGCAAAGCACTTTACAATGAGTAACTTTGTGGCAGCTGTGAAAGCTCTTGATATTCCTACATCGCTAATCGGTTCTATATGGTTCTCAGGACTATTAGCAGTAGCGCAGACTCTAGTGTCAGCCACTACAGGATTTGCGTTATCAAGATACACTTTCAGAGGTAGAAACTTCTGGTACATAATGCTTATCTTAGCATTCATCCTACCAGTTCCTCTACTAACGGTTCCTAGAATTATGATCTTTGAAACATTCAAGACATTAACAGGAATTCAGCTACTTAACACTATT
Organism: uncultured Lachnospira sp.; assembly: GCA_947169835.1. GTDB lineage: Bacteria > Bacillota > Clostridia > Lachnospirales > Lachnospiraceae > Eubacterium_G. The sequence continues at coordinate 2,016 of CAMVRH010000164.1, forward strand.
TGGCCACAGTTCTTAATGTCCTTGCTTGGACAGGGAACATACTCAACAATGCTAGTATTGATATTCTATAACTTCTTCAATATGATTCCTAAGTCATTAGATGAAGCTGCTATGATTGACGGTGCTGGATCACTCAAGGTGTTCTACCATGTAGCAATTAGACTATCAACAGCTACTATACTTGTAGTATTCCTATTCTCATTCGTATTTAACTGGAATGAGACATATACCACAAGTACTATGTTAGGTGATGCAGTAGAGCTATTACCTACACAGTTGTCGGCATTTGGTTCTTCACCGGAGACACAAACAGCCGTGAACGAAGCCAAGCGAATGGCCGCCACACTGATTTCCATTTTACCTTTGTTGATACTATACGGTGTTGTACAAAAACAGTTCATCCAAGGTATCGAGAACACAGGTATTACAGGCGAATAATTATCAAACCTACAGAGTTCGTGTGTGGGCTCTGTAGGTAGATAAATACTAATTATTATCACTATTAAGTTCTATAATGACAATAGGAAAATAGGACAACGTTGACACACATAGGAGGAAGGAAATGAAAACTATCAGAAAAGGAATTTCAATATTAGTTGCATTGGCAATGATAGTTACCATCTGTGCAGTGGAATCGCCAAAGATTTCACAAGCCGGTGTTAAAGTTATTGTAGGCAAAAAACTAAATGTTGAGATTACTGACACTGACACAATCGTAGTTAAGGGTAAGGCGAAAGCCAAATCAGCCAACAAAAAGATTGCTAAAGTTGATAGCATTGATAGATATGAAAAGAATTCAAATATTCATATTAAAGGTATGAAAGTTGGAAAAACTACTATAAAAGTTAAGGTTGGAAAATCTAGTAAGAAGATAAAAGTTACTGTTTATCCT
>CAMVRH010000165.1 GCA_947169835.1 uncultured Lachnospira sp.
AAAAATTCCCTGAAAAGTCAGAGTTTGAAAGATAAAAAACTAATAGCTGATAAAGCTATTAGTTTTTTTATATTTAGGCTTAAATAATCAAAAAAATATACTCATTTACTGTTGAAAAAAACATTAAAAGTGTTATACTAACTAGGTTAGTGAACTTCTTTACATGTGTGAATGATTTTTTCAGTCAGTTCGCTAGAAATTAAGGCATTTGGAGGTATTTTAATGGATACAAAAACATGTATAAAAACGAGAAGAAGTGTCCGCAAATTTACGGATGCGCCAGTGTCAGAAGAAGTAATAAAAGAACTGGTAGGTTGTGCAGCATATGCACCTTCTTGGAAAAACTCGCAAACAACACGTTATATACTAATCAAAGATCCAGACATTAAGAAACAACTGGCAGAAGAATGTTGTGCAGAGCACAATGCAGGCATCATTAATGGATCAGCAGCACTAGTTGCTACATTGATTGTTGATAAACGTTCAGGCTTTGAGAGAGACGGTAGTTTCTCCACAGTTCGCGAAGACAATTGGCAAGCGTTTGATAATGGAATCGCTACCCAAACATTTTGTCTAGCGGCAGCAGAAGAGGGCTTGGGCACAGTAATAATGGGGTTGTATGATATAGAAAAAGCTTCAAACATTTTACAGGTTCCTGAGGGACAGTTGTTGATGGCTTTGATTGCAGTTGGACATCCAGCAGACGAGCCGGAGGCTCCAAAGAGGAAGACTGTAGAAGATTTATTAACTATTAAATAGGAGGAGAAAGAGAATGAGAGCAGAATGGGAAGGATTTAATAACGGCGCTTGGCAAAAAGAGATCAACGTCAGAGATTTTATTCAGAAGAACTACACACCATATGATGGTGATGAAAGTTTCCTAGCAGGTCCTACAGACGCTACTAAGGAACTTTGGAAAGAAACTCTAGAACTTCAGAAGAAGGAAAGAGAAGCAGGCGGAGTTTTAGATATGGACACAAAGGTTGTTCAGACTATTACTAGCCACGAAGCAGGTTATATCGACAAAGACAAAGAAACTATCGTAGGTTTCCAGACAGATAAGCCATTTAAGAGAGGTCTTCAGGTAAACGGTGGTATCCGTATGGCAATGAAGGCTTGTTCAGACAACGGCTATGAAGTTGACCCTGAGGTAGTTGATTTCTATACAAACTATAGAAAGACACACAACGCTGGTGTATTTGACGCATATACTCCAGAAATCAGAACATGTCGTTCAAACCATATCGTAACAGGTCTACCTGATGCATATGGACGTGGACGTATCATTGGTGACTACAGAAGAGTAGCACTTTATGGTATCGACAGACTAATCGAAGACAAAAAGAAACAGAAGGCTGACACAGATCTTATGACTATGACAGCTGATGTTATCAGAGATAGAGAAGAATTCTCAGAGCAGTTAAGAGCTTTAGACGAATTAGCAAAACTAGGTGATATCTATGGATTTGATATCAGAAAGCCAGCTAAGAACGTACAGGAAGCTATCCAGTGGACATACCTTGGATACTTAGCAGCAGTTAAAGAGCAGAATGGTGCTGCTATGTCACTTGGACGTACATCTACATTTATCGACTGCTACGCAGAAAGAGATTTAGCAAACGGAACATTTACTGAAGAACAGATTCAGGAATTCATCGATCACTTCATCATGAAGTTAAGATGCGTTAAGTTTGCACGTACTCCAGAGTACAACCAGATTTTCGCTGGTGACCCAGTTTGGGTTACAGAGTCAATCGGTGGTGTTGGTATTGACGGACGTCACATGGTTTCAAAATCATCATTCAGATACCTACACACACTAGAGAACTTGGGTGCAGCTCCAGAGCCAAACCTAACAGTTCTTTGGTCAACAAGACTTCCAGAAGCATTCAAGAGATACTGTGCTAAGATTTCTATCGGATATTCTTCAGTTCAGTACGAGAATGACGACTTAATGAGAGTTACACACGGTGATGACTACGGTATCGCATGTTGTGTATCTTCAATGAGAATTGGTAAGGAAATGCAGTTCTTCGGAGCTAGAGCTAACCTTGCTAAATGTCTACTATACGCTATCAACGGTGGTATTGATGAGAAGACAAAGGTTCAGGTAGGACCTAAGTATAGACCTATTACATCTGAGTACCTAGACTACGACGAAGTAATGGACAAATTCGACGATATGATGAAGTGGTTAGCTAAGGTTTATGTAAGCGCACTAAACTGTATCCACTACATGCATGATAAATACTGCTACGAAAGAGTTCAGATGGCTCTTCACGATGCAGAGGTTAAGAGATGGTTTGCTACTGGTGTAGCTGGTCTTTCAATCGTTGCTGACTCACTTTCAGCTATCAAGAACGCTAAAGTTAAGACAATCAGAGACGAAGACGGTCTAGTAGTAGATTACGAGATTGAGGGAGATTTCCCTAAATATGGTAACGACAACGACGAAGTTGATGAACTAGCAGTAGAAATCGTTAACAAGTTTATGGGTTACCTAAGACAACAGCACACATACAGAAATGGTATTCCTACACAGAGTATTCTTACTATTACATCTAACGTAACATATGGTAAGAACACAGGTAACACACCAGACGGACGTAGAGAAGGTAAACCTTTCGCTCCAGGTGCTAACCCACTACACGGTAGAGATACTCACGGTGCTGCATCATCATTAGCATCAGTTGCTAAGATTCCATTTATGAATGCACAGGATGGTATTTCAAATACATTTACTATCATTCCTGATTCATTAGGAAAAGATGACAAGGTTATCGCTGGTGACTTAGACGCTGACGAACTAGGCATCGATCTAGAAGAAGTAACAAAATAATAAAGGTGTAACATGGTAGGTAAGCTTCATTCATTAGAAAGTTTTGGTACAGTT
>CAMVRH010000166.1 GCA_947169835.1 uncultured Lachnospira sp.
GGGCTGTAAAAACAGACCATTGTACTATAAAGCGATAGGAAAAGTTATGAGACTGATTGCGCCAATGCTATAAAATATTTAACCCTCATTCCCTTAGAGAATGGGGGTTTTTAATTGTTTGGTCAACTTGTAAATGAAGGCTTGTTTTGTTATAATTTATGCTTGAATGTGAATTAAGGAGAATATTATGAATACATACGAAGAATTAAAAGAAAGAGGGCTAATTGCTCAGGTTACAGATGAGCAAAAAGTTGCAGATTTAATAAATAAAGGTGAAGCTACTTTTTATATTGGATTTGACCCTACAGCGGACAGTTTGCATGTAGGTCACTTTATGGCGCTTTGCCTTATGAAAAGACTACAAATGGCTGGAAATAAGCCTATAGCGCTTATTGGTGGAGGAACAGCGATGGTTGGAGATCCATCCGGAAAGACTGATATGCGTCAAATGATGACAAAAGAGACTATTGAACACAATGTTGCTGCATTTAAGAAACAGATGAGCAGATTCATTGATTTTGAGGACGACAAAGCCTTACTAGTAAACAATGCTGATTGGCTTTTAGATTTAAATTATGTTGAATTTTTAAGAGAAGTTGGACCACATTTCTCTGTTAACAATATGCTTAGAGCTGAGTGTTACAAACAGAGAATGGAAAAAGGTCTAAGTTTCTTAGAGTTTAACTATATGATTATGCAAAGTTATGACTTTTACAAACTATTCCAGGATTACGGTTGTAATTTACAGTTTGGTGGAGATGATCAGTGGAGTAACATGCTTGGCGGTACTGAACTAATCAGAAGAAAACTGGGCGAAGATGCTTCAGCGATGACAATCACTTTACTTCTAAATTCAGAAGGTAAGAAGATGGGTAAAACTGTTTCAGGAGCTGTTTGGCTAGATGCTGAAAAAACTTCACCATATGATTTCTACCAGTACTGGAGAAATGTAGATGACGCAGATGTAATCAAATGTTTGAAGATGTTAACATTCCTACCACTAGAGGAAATCAAAGCGATGGAATCATGGGAAGGTAGTGAACTAAATAAAGCTAAAGAGATTTTGGCTTACGAACTTACAAACTTAGTACACGGTGAAGAAGAAGCGAAAAAAGCTGACGCCGCCGCGAAGTCTATGTTTGGAAACGGTGGTATTTCTGGTGACATCCCAACTACTACATATCCAAAATCAGAGCTAGATGAAGGTAAAGATATTCTTACTCTTTTAGTTGATGCAGAACTTGCTAAATCTAGAGGAGAAGCTAGAAGACTAGTTCAGCAAAATGGTGTGTCAGCAAATAGTGAGAAAGTAACTGAGATTGATGCCACATTTACTACAGATGATTATAACGAAGATGGAGTAATCCTAATCAAGAAGGGTAAGAAAGTATTCCATCAGATAAAGGGTGAATAAAATGAAACAATACGGTTTAAATGAATTGAGACAAATGTTTTTGGATTTCTTTAAATCTAAAAACCATATGGTAGTAAAGAGTTATTCTCTAGTTCCAGAGAATGATAATAGTTTGCTACTTATAAATGCTGGTATGGCACCTCTTAAGCCTTATTTCACGGGAAAAGAAATTCCACCTAGTACTAGAATGGCATCATGTCAGAAATGTATTAGAACTGGTGATATCGAAAATATTGGTATTACTGACAGACATGGTACATTCTTTGAAATGCTTGGAAACTTTTCATTTGGCGATTACTTTAAGACAGAGGCTATTCATTGGTGTTGGGAGTTTCTAACTGAAGTGGTTGGATTTGATCCAGATAGATTGTATCCATCTGTTTATGAAGAGGACGACGAAGCATTTGCAATTTGGAGAGATGAGATAGGTATCTCTGAAGATAGAATTTTTAAATTCAATAAAGAGGATAACTTCTGGGAGCACGGCGCTGGTCCATGCGGTCCTTGTTCAGAAGTATATTATGACCGTGGTGAAAAATATAGTTGTGGTAAACCAGACTGTACAGTTGGTTGTGACTGCGATAGGTATATCGAAGTTTGGAATAACGTATTTACTCAATTCGAAGGCGACGGCAAAGGAAATTACGTTACACTAGATCAGAAAAACATTGATACAGGTATGGGTCTTGAGAGACTTGCTACAGCTGTTCAGGATGTTGAATCTATTTTTGACGTAGACACTATTAGAGCAATCAGAGAACATGTATCAAAGATCTCTGGCAAAGATTATAAAGAAAAACACGAGTGGGATGTTTCAATTAGAATTATTACTGACCACATTCGTTCGGCTACATTTATGATTTCAGATGGTATTATTCCATCAAATGAAGGTAGAGGATATGTACTTAGACGTCTTATTAGACGTGCTTGTCGTCATGCTAAGTTGCTTGGAATTAATGAAGAGTTTTTGATTCCTTTGGCGGAGACGGTTATTAAATCTTCTAAAGTTGGTTATCCAGAACTAGAAGATAAGAAGAGTATGATCTTTAACGTTCTAAAAGAAGAAGAGTCTAAGTTTAATAAAACTATTGATACAGGACTTCAAAAGCTAAATGAACTTTGCGAGAAGATTGAGAGAAATAATAAGGACACTGTCCGCGGCAAAGACGCATTTATGCTTTACGATACATATGGATTCCCTCTAGAGTTAACAATTGAGATTGTTGAGGAAAAGGGATACAAAGTTGATATTGATGGCTTTAACGAAGCCATGGAAGTTCAAAGAGAGACTGCAAGACAAGCTAGAAAAGAAACTAACTATATGGGAGCAGATGCTACTGTATATGAGAAGTTGGATACATCTTTGAAATCAACATTTGTTGGTTATGAATTATTAGATAACGAATCTAAGATTACAGCGCTCACTTCTGAGACTGATGTTGTATATGAGTTAAATGAAGGTGATG
>CAMVRH010000167.1 GCA_947169835.1 uncultured Lachnospira sp.
AGAATATCCTTATTTTCCTCGAGCTCTATTATAACACTCTTTTCAGATTTTTTAATTTTTTCTTTCGCCTGATTCTTTGGCTTGTAATCTGCCACTGCAGCGCTCATTATAACAATGTCTTGCTCGTCAAAGACCTTGTCCACTGCATCATACATTTCATCTGCAGACTCTACTTCTACCACGTCTACAAACATTGGCTTATCAATGCTTGTAGGTCCTGTCACAAGTGTAACCTCTGCACCGCGTCTTACGGCATTCTTCGCCAAAGCATATCCCATAGTTCCAGTTGAGTGGTTTGAAATAAATCTTACTGGATCTATTGCTTCCTTTGTAGGGCCCGCAGTTATTAAAACTTTCTTGCCCTCTAGGTCTTTGTCGCAAGCCACTTCTTTTAAGATATACTCCAAAAGAACTTCTGGCTCAGGCATCTTACCCTTGCCTGTGTCACCGCAAGCTAAATAACCAGTAGCTGGCTCTATTATTTCGTAATCGTATTTCTTTAGTTTTTCAATGTTTTCCTGCACGATAGGATTTTCAAACATATTTGTATTCATAGCAGGCGAGATAATCTTCTTTGCCTTGCACGCCATAATGGTAGTGGTTAGCATATCATCCGCGATACCACCGGCAATCTTTCCAATCACATTCGCACTGCATGGCGCAACCATAAACACATCTGCCTTGTCAGCCAAAGACACATGCTCTACGTTGAATTCGAAATCTCTATCGAACGTCTCAATCAAACATTTATTTCCAGTTAAAGTCTCAAAAGTGATTGGGTTAATAAAGTTAGTTGCATTCTTTGTCATAATAACATGAACGTCTGCCCCTAACTTTTTCAAAGCGCTTGCAAGATTTGCAGTTTTGTAAGCCGCAATACTTCCCGTAACTCCTAAGACTACAGTTTTTCCTTTTAACATTATCCTAACCTCTCTACGTCAAACAATGCTCCGTGCTTTTCATAGTTTGTAACACGAGTGATCTTATTTTCGTCATCGACAAAAACAACCTTTGGAGGATTGTTCTTTACTTCATCCTCAGTCATCTGTGCATAACTCATAATGATAACCTTATCACCAATATCAACTTTGTGAGCTGCTGCTCCGTTCACGCATATAACGCCTGAACCTTTGTCGCCAGCAATCACGTAAGTGTCGAAGCGATTACCATTGTTAACATCAGCCACCTGAACTTTTTCGTACTCCAAAATACCGGAGTTAATCATTAACTCCTCATCTATAGTGATACTTCCAACATAGTCCACATCGGCCTGTGTCACTGTCGCTCTATGAATCTTACTTTTCAACATTTCTAAAACCATTTTTCAAACCTCATAAAATTTATTCAATAATAAAGTTGTCAATCAATCTCGTTTTACCAACATATACTGCCATTGCCACAAGCATTGGCGCTTTAATCTTATCTTGCTGTTGCATTGTAAGTCCATTTACTGCCTTCACATAATCAATCTTTGCCAAAGGCTCAGTCTCGATATTTGCTTTCATCGCATCTACTAGTACGTTGGCATCGCTCTCGCCGTTAGCAACAATCTGCTTACCCAACTCGATAGTCTTATATAGGATAAGTGCCGCCTGTCTTTCTTCTGGAGAAAGGTAAGTGTTTCTTGAACTCTTTGCAAGTCCATCTTCTTCTCTGACAATTGGGCAACCAACTATTTCTAAATCCATATTTAAGTCTTCCACCATATGTTTAATGATTGCTAGCTGCTGCGCATCTTTTTGTCCAAAGTATGCTTTGTTTGGAGCAACAATGTTAAACAACTTGTTAACTACTGTACAAACTCCTCTAAAGTGAACAGGTCTAGATAGTCCACATAGTTCCTCTGTCAAAACATCCATATCCACATATGTGCTAAATCCAGGATTGTACATTTCCTCTGGTTCTGGGTTGAAAATCAAATCTGCACCCAAACTTTCACAATATGCTGAATCCTTCTCAATATCTCTTGGATAACTTTCTAGATCTTCGCTTGGTCCAAACTGCATTGGATTTACAAAATCACTAACTACAGTTCTGTCGTTTTCCTCCACAGACTTCTTTATCAAACTTCCATGTCCTTCGTGAAGATATCCCATAGTTGGAACTAGTCCAACAGTCAATCCTTCACTCTTCCAAGCTTTTACTTGTTCTCTTACTTCATTGATTGTTTTTACTAACTTCATTTTTCTCTCCTGTTTTTATGTAAACCTAGTATAATTTCTCGATTATTTCTTCATCTATATCGTATGTGTGTTCTTCTCCTGGGAATGTTCCATCATTCACTTCTTTGATGTAACTTTCAAATGCCTCTTTCATCACATCTCCCATATTGGCAAACTGCTTAACAAACTTTGGAACAAAGTCCTTAAACATTCCAAGCATATCTTGCATTACTAAAACCTGTCCGTCTGTGTCTTTGCCGGCACCTATTCCGATAGTTGGAATAGATAGTTTTTCTGTAACCATCTTAGCAAGTTTGGCTGGCACGCCCTCTAATACTACCATAGAAGCACCTGCTTTTTCCACGGCAAATGCGTCTTCTATCAACTTCTTTGCAGCGGCCTCTGTTCTACCTTGAACCTTGTATCCGCCAAAGGCATTGATGGACTGTGGTGTAAGACCAATGTGCGCACAAACTGGGATAGACGCTTTTACGATAGCCTCTATCTGTGGGCAAACTTCCACGCCGCCCTCTAATTTAACCATATTTGCACGGCCTTCTTGAACTAGTCTGCCTGCATTTCTCACTGCATCGCTCACATCAGCTTGATATGACATAAATGGCATATCACAAACTACGAAAGTATCTTTGACTGCACGAGATACCGCCGCACAGTGGTGAATCATATCCTCCATCGTCACCTGCAAAGTATCCTC
>CAMVRH010000168.1 GCA_947169835.1 uncultured Lachnospira sp.
TTCTTCTTTTTCTTCGTCTGAAGATTCTTCTTTCTTTTCTTCAGTTTCTTCAGCCTTCTCTTCCTTTGGCTCAGCCTTCTTTTTAGCTGTAGACTTTTTAGGCTTCTCTTCCTTTTTGTCATCAGCCTTCTTTGCGGCTCCGCCAAAGTGCTTTCTAACTTTTTCTATGTTGTCATCTTCAATTGAACTTTGAGCTTTGACTTCGACGCCCTCACCTGCGAGGAATTCCACTACATCTTTACTCTTAACGTCCAATTCTTTGGCAACTTCATGAACTCTCATTTTTGCCATAGTTTATTCCTCCTCTTTTGCGTCTTCGTCCTTCTCGTCAGCCTTTTTGTCGTCAGCCTTCTCATCAGCCTCTTCTACTTCGTCGTCATACTCGCCGTCGTACTCTTCTTCTTCGTCGTACTCGTCCTCGTATTCCATATCGTACTCATCATCGTACTCGTCATCATACTCGCCATCATAGTACTCATCATCGTAGAAGTCTTCCTCGTCAAATACGTACTGGATTCCTTCTTCCTTAGCCTGAGCCTCACTCTTGATGTCGATCTTATAATCAGTAAGCTTAGCAGCAAGACGAGCGTTCTGACCTTCTTTACCGATTGCAAGTGAAAGCTGTGAATCTGGAACGATTACTGTAGCTTCCTTGTTTTCTGGATCAGCCAAAACGTCGATAACCTTTGATGGGCTAAGCGCATTTTCAATTAAGATAGCTGGGTTGTTACTCCATGTAACGATATCTATCTTTTCGTTTTGAAGTTCATCAACAACAGCGTTAACTCTTTCTCCGTTAACACCTACACATGCACCTACTGCATCCACATCTTCGTTGTGTGAGTAAACTGAAATCTTTGAACGTGAACCAGCTTCACGAGCCACGCCCTTAATCTCAACTGTGCCGTCTGCTATTTCTGAAACTTCAAGTTCGAATAACTTTCTAACTAGTTCTGCATGAGTTCTAGAAACGATAATTCTAGGACCACGCTTTTCATTCTTAACATCAACCACATATAGTTTGATTCTATCGTGTGGTCTGAAGTGCTCACCTGGAGCCTGCTCTTTGTCTGTAAGAATAGTGTCTGCGTTATCTAAGCTGATATTGATTGTTCTTCCATTGATTCTCTGAACAATACCAGTGATAAGCTGACCTTTCTTTTCGATGTATTTATCATACACACTCTTTCTCTCTTCTTCTTTAAGTTTCTGAAGGATACCGTTCTTTGCACTTGAAATAGCAATACGTCCGAAGTCCTTAGAGTCAACCTCTACTTCTACTGTATCGCCTAACTTTGCATCAGGATTGATTAGCTTAGCATCTTCAAGATTAATCTCTGAGATGTCGTCCATGCTCTCCTCAACTACTTCCTTCACTGAATAAACGTGATACTCACCAGTCTCTCTGTCGATAACTACGTGTGAGTTTTCCTCTTTCTTAAAGTTGTTCTTGTAAGCAACTTGTAAGTTAGTCTCGATCACGTCAAATAGAACATCCTTATCAATGCCCTTTTCCTTTGATAATGCCTCAATAATTTTCATAAATTCACTTGCCATTTTTCTAATATCCTCCTAAAACTCAATATATTCTCTAGCCAGAGAAACATCTGCTCTGTCTATTTTTATTTCATTACCTTCTTCTATTTCAATGGTAATAGTTTCTTTATCATAAGACTTCAAAAGTCCTACTATCTCTTTCTCGCCATCTATAGCCTTGTATAAATGGATTTCACAAACTTTTTCTAGGTTTCTATCGAAGTCCCTATCCTTTTTCATCGGCCTGCCAAGTCCTGGCGAACTGACTTCTAAGATATACTGTTCATCGATAAAGTCCTTTTCATCAAGTTTGTCGCTAAGTGGTCTTGAAACTGACTCTAAATCATCAATCGTAATACCACCTGGTTTGTCCACAAACACCCTTAAATAGTAGCTATTTCCTTCTTTGACGAACTCTGTGTCCACGAACTCAAAGCCTTTTTCGTCTATAAGGGGCATAACTAATTCTTCGGTCTTTGCCTCTACATCTTTACGTTTAGACATTTGTCCTCCTAATTCATAGAAAAAAGCGGCCCTTTCGGACTGCTTTTCGTTTCATCTAGTATTCTGTTTCCAATAGGCATTATATAAGTATAAATGCGTAATGTCAAGGTTTATTTGACGTTCTCAAACAGTTTAGCCTTCGAGTGTTTAACCTTAATTTCGTACCATTTAACACTTAGCGCTGGGAAGAGTCTTGAAAATTTATCCATAAATTTGGCATCTCTTCCTATTAAACCTCTTACTTTTTGCTTTAAGATCTTTCTAGTAATCTTTTCTGCTGCCTTTTCTGGTGTGAGTTTTAGTCTCTTTTGAAGTCGTTTATCTATAGTTTTATACTGATTTCTAAAATATTCAGTATCCACAAATCCCGGGATCATATATCCAACATACATTTCACGACCAAGTTCAGCCACCAAGCTCTTTGAATAGGACAAAAGCGCTGCCTGACTCTCCGAATGTGCAGAAGTCCCCAACAAAGGAACCAGCGCATCCGCACTTACTATATTTACAATACCTGGCATGTTGGATTCTCTTAATATAGGTAGTAATGCGTTAACTGCATATCTATATGAATAATAATTTACGTCGAAAGTTTCACGAATCACATCTTCTTTGTAGTTTGTGATTCGCTGTAGCATAGGGAGTGTTCCTACATTATTAATAAGGATATCAATCTTTCTACCCTCTTCTTTTAGCTCCATCGCCAAAAGATCCCAGTTTTCTTCCTGGCTAACGTCAAAAGCTCTGTACTCAAAGAAGTCTGTCATATAGGTAAGGTTTGTTTTTACATAGTGAAGCTTTTCCTCAGACTGTCCGATTCCGATTACGCGACA
>CAMVRH010000169.1 GCA_947169835.1 uncultured Lachnospira sp.
GTATCTATGGAACTGTCCAAAGTATTGGAATAGCATACAGACTGCGAACCCAAAGAATATAATTGCAAATCGTATAAAGAACACTTTTCTATTATGAATAGAAAGATTCTTTCTGATTTCTTTTAATTCTTCTTCGTTAGGCTTTCTGTATTCTAGGTTTTTAATGTCTATGTTTGCCATAAGCCACCTCTGTTGTTTATTATAGTACATTTATTATGGGGTGTGAACATTAGAATAACATTAAAAAACCGGCTGGTTTCCCAGCCGGCTTTATTATTTTTTCTACCATTTCAAATCAATAGTAAATCTCTCTGCGTTTCCGCATTCAACTAGTGTACTTTGATCAAATACGTCGTCATAGCAGAAGCCGTATGCTCTGTTACTTACCGAGATTGGATGGAAGAATGCTGCGTATTCGTTGCAGATTTCTCCAGTCTTGTAGTATGTCTCTGGCTTGCTCCAATTCTCTGGAGTCATAGCCACACCTCTAGTAAATGCTGCGCAAAGTTGAGCTTCTATCGCTAATTCAACGCTAGCGTTTTGTGGATTGTTTTCATTTTCCGAGCTGATTCTGTTGAACGCTCCTCTTCCCTCTAGCACATCCTGTGTACTTGGCTTATCAATGTAATACTTGTTGTTGAATATAATTCTGTTGCCTGAAACTCTACCCGTGAATGTTCCAGTCTCTGAAGAGAACGTCAAATCTTGACTCGAATATTTGCTCCAGAATCTATTGATGTAATCATCATAGTAGTTTCCGTATTGTTTGCCCTCGCCAAAGGTCATCTTGGCTGGACACATAATTCTCTCATCCGTGATCAATGTCTTAAATGGAGCGGAAACAGTATTTCTAAATAAATCAAATGTCTCTGATCTAGTCTTCATATCACCTACGCATCTGTCATACGCACCATACTCGTCAGTAAGTCTTGCAATCATTGGGAAACTGAAGAAGTCTACTCTTGTAACGTTTCCGTGGAATGTAATTGAATCATTCACTGACTCTGTAGTGAACTCTAGATACTCAAACAATGTATGAGCGTTGGCATCATCTGGATTGTTCGTATCTGGTCCTGCATATCCAACGTCCTGTCCCGAACCATTAAATGTAATATAAACCGGCTCGCCGTAACTTAGATACATTCTTCCTGACTCTATCGCTGGAAGCTGTACATATCTCTTCTGCGCCAAATTATGTACAATCTTTGCCGCATACTGTCTGCCGCCAATAGTTCCATCGTTATCTGCAGCGCTTGCTTCTACTAAGTTTCCGTCGGCTGTTAAATAAGCCATTCTATGTGTTTGTGGATTACGTCCCACAATTATCCAGTAAATCTGATTGTTAGAATACTGTCCATTAGTCTTGTTGTTAAGCTGAAGAATCATCTTGCCATCTTCTTTTTGTATTGAATCATCAATCTCTGGCATCATTTCTTCAGGAATAGCTGTCGTTTGAACCTCTGTCTCGGCAGTTCCTTGAACATTTACTACCTGTGAAGTTCTCTCCGACTCTGTCTTTGCCTTGGAATTAACTGTAGCCACTGAAACTGTATGCTCACCTTCAGTTGATACAGGAATTCTAAACTCCTGCGCTGTAACTTTTGTTCTAACTCTTGTTCCGTCAATGTATAGGTTATAGCAGTTTATTTCTCCTGCACCCCAAACCACTCTGATAATTCCAGCATCTGGATTTTCAGTTACCAAACCAAATGGTTTTGGAAGTGATGGGTCTACTACAAAGTCCTCAGAAGGTTTTGTAGTTGGCTTCACTGTAGTAGGTGCTACTGTGGTAGTTGGTTTAACAGTAGTTGGAGCAACTGTTGTAGTTGGTTTAGCTGTAGTTGGCTTCTGTGTAGTTGGCTCTTCTTCGCTGTAGTCGCCAGAAGTACCAATAACCTTTGTTCCATCCAGCGTCATATAATAAGGTGTTACATTCCAAGTAGATCCAATATTTGGGTCCATATTTCTAACTGTGTATGTAAAGAAATATTTTGAATCGTCACTGAAGATACTTGGCAATTTTTTCTGTCCACCCGCTACAATAGAACTGTAAGCCTTGCTAACCTGTTTATCTTTTTCAGTAATTATGCTATTGCCGTAAGTTCCTGTGAAAATAAATCCAACATATTGATAATCTAGGGAATCAATTGTACTTACAAATCTAATAGCAGTATTATCATCACCCTTTTGGAATTTAACTGTTAATGATTTCTCATCTACAAATTTCGCATACGCCATTCCTGTGCTTTCCATATATGGTGTTGTGAAATTGCTATCTTCAAACCATCCTGCAAAGACTTTGCCGCTCTTTGTAGGATATGTGTTAGTTGATTTATATGGGGCAACATCCATTCGCTCGTCCTGTGATCCATCCACATTCTTAATCTGAACATAAGATGTCTCACTTCCACGAACAAGTTCAACCTCGTTTATAAATTTAGTCATCGCCGAAAGGTAAACGCATGCTCCAGCTCCCTGGATAGCGCCCACATTTCCAGTCTTTCCATTAACTCTAATCTCTGTAATTTCGGAGCCTGTTGACATATATATTCCGTCTTCTTCGGCGAAGCCTGGACGTTGAACACTTACTACCTCATTAATACCTCTCCAAGTAGTCTTTGTGTAGAACCATTTATTATTTCCGCCTGTAATCGAAATCCAAGTCTGCTCCGAAGTAGTGGTTGGTGCCTGAGTCTGTGTTGGAGCCTGAGTGTTGCTATGACTTTCGCCAGTTGGTTCCTCAGTCCCATCCGCATAGTAAACGTAGCATGTGCTTTCTTTGTTGCCCTGTGTAACTGTAAACTCTGTCACCTTTTTTGTGAAGTTATCTAGATGCACAATAATACCTGCACCCTGGATGTCA
>CAMVRH010000170.1 GCA_947169835.1 uncultured Lachnospira sp.
GAGGGATGTTCACGGTACTCAAGCGCAGCGCAGAGGGTCTGAGTGAAAGAGGCTCGTTTTATTTAATTAGAATTTCTTTAATGTGTATTGAGCCGAGATTTTTTGAAAAATATTAATATATTAACTATTAAAATATATATTAATGCAAATAAAAAGAACTATCGTATTATGTGTTACTTAATTAAGCTTTATAAAACTATAACCAAAAAAATCATACGAAAAATATTGACATCTAACAAATATTTGTATATTATAATTGTAACAAAACTATTCTAATGGAGGGAGAAAAGTGGGAAAAGTAGTATCAATTGCTAATCAAAAAGGCGGAGTTGGAAAAACCACTACAGCGGTTAATTTAAGCACACTTTTAGCAAAAAAAGGTAAGAAAGTATTATTAATAGACACAGATCCACAAGGTAATGCAACAAGTGGCTTAGGAATAGATAAAAATGTAGAATTATCAACTTACGATTTATTAATTTCTGATGTTACAGCAGAAGAAATAATACAAGATACAGCTATTAAGAATCTAGATATTTCTCCATCAAATATAAATCTTGCAGGTGCTGAGGTTCAGCTTGTTTCAATGATGTCTAGAGAACAGAGAATGAAGGAAAAAATAGATATTATAAAAAACAAATATGATTATATTATAATAGATTGTCCACCATCACTTGGATTAATTACATTAAATGCGTTCACAGCATCAGATAGTGTACTTATACCAGTTCAGTGTGAATATTTTGCATTAGAAGGATTAGGACAACTATTAAATACTGTTGAACTTGTAAGAAAGCATTTAAATAAAAACCTTTATATCGAAGGAGCTTTACTTACAATGTATGACATAAGAACAAATCTAGCGAACCAAGTTGTAAGAGAAGTAAAAAAATTCTTTCAAAATAAAGTGTATAAAACAGTAATTCCAAGAAATGTAAGAGTAAGTGAAGCACCAAGTTATGGTATGCCAATTTCAGTTTATGATCCAAAATCAAAAGGTGCAAAGAGTTATGAGAAGTTTACTAGAGAGTTTTTGAAGTATAATGAAGCAGAAGCTAGAGGTTAGAGGTGGGAAGTAGGAAGATCGACCTCTGGCCTCAAACAATAATATTTTAAAAGTACGGATAGACTTATAGAAAGAATGATAAAAAATTTTTTTATAATAATTAAAACAGAATTGTCAAAAACGAGTATTGCTAGGCAAAATTGTTTGAAAAGGCAAGGGAGCGTACTTGGCGTACGTTGCTGAGGCTGTTCGAACGCTAGTGAGCTACAGCGTCAGTATGCAACAGCTGACCGCGTTTTAAAACAATTTTAACAACGCAAGACGAAGTTTTTCACAATTCTTTAGAGGAGGAGAAAAGATGGCTAAAATGACTGGTTTAGGTAAAGGCCTAGATGCATTGTTTTCAATGCCAATAGCTGAAGAAGAAAAACAACAAGAAAATGATGTTTTGAAAAATTTAAAAATTACAGATATTGAACCTAATAGAGAACAAGCAAGAAAGAAATTTGATGAAGAAGCTATTTCAGAACTTTCAGAGTCAATTAAAATGTATGGAGTTATACAGCCAATAGTTGTTACTAAAAAAGATGGTTATTATTCAATAATTGCAGGTGAAAGAAGATGGAGAGCTGCTAAAAAGGCGGGATTAAAAGAAATACCTGCAATTGTTAGAGAAGATGATGATAAAACAAATAAACAAATTTCTTTAATAGAAAATATTCAAAGAGAAAACTTAAATGCAGTTGAAAAAGCATATGGTATCAGAGCTTTAATGGATGAGTATAATTTAACACAAGAAGAAATTGCAAAACAACTTGGAAAAAGTAGAAGTGCAATTGCAAATTCTGTAAGAATTTTAAATTTGTGTCCTGAAGTGCTTGATTTAGCAAAACAAGGTAAACTAACAGAAGGTCATTGTAAAGCATTACTTGCTATACAAGATCCTGAAGAACAGATAAAAACAGCTCTAAGAATAGTTGAAAATGGAGACACTGTTCGTATGGCAGAAAAAAAAGCACAGCATAAAAAGAATAACTCTAAAATAGCAAGAAAATATGACTATGTATATAAAGATATAGAAGATACTTTCCAAGGATTTTTTGGTACAAAAGTTAAAGTAGATGCAGGAAAAAGAAGTGGAAAAATTATAATAAATTATACAAATAATGATGATTTAGAGAGAATATTAAGTTTAATAAAAAATTAATTAAAATCATAGACAAAAAGACAGTTTGGTATTATATTGTCTATGCCTACTTGCTTAGTGGCAGGAAGAAGGCAAATTCAATGTTACTCAAAATAATCGTTAAGATTATTGCTATTTTGATTGATATAATACTTCTAGTAATAGAAATTATAGAAGATTAAAAATAGCCAAAACCCCGTAATGCGACTTACGGGGTTTTTTCAATGTTACTCAATTTGTTTGCTTAAGCTATTATTATAATAGCATATATTTTATTATATGTCAAATTTTTTTAAAAATTCATTAAAAACATATTGACAAACTATTGCTTAATGTGTTAAGATATCTTATGTTGCTGATGAAAATCACAATACATGGAGAGGTGGTCGAGTTGGTTTATGGCACCAGTCTTGAAAATTGGCGTGCGTGTGAGCGTACCGTGGGTTCGAATCCCACCCTCTCCGCCAAAACAAAAAACGTAGAAAAATTGCCACAAACAATCTTCTACGTATTTTTATACTTTAAAGAAATGTCATTAAAATAAATGACCAAATAAATGTAGGTGTACCCAAGTGGTGAAGGGGGCAGTTTGCTAAACTGCTAGGTCGAGTCATCGGCGCGGAGGTTCGAACCCTCTCACCTACGCCAAA
>CAMVRH010000171.1 GCA_947169835.1 uncultured Lachnospira sp.
ATGCTATTGAGGAAATCAGAAACGCTGAGATTAGACATAACACAAAATGCGAGACTGAAGATATGGAAAATATTGTTAAGGATTTCCTTGGAATATAAGAGGTACTAAATGAGCCAACAGCAAACTAATAGAATTGCATACTGGGATAATCTAAAAGCATTCTTGATCTTTACAGTAGTGCTTGGACACTTTTTGATTGATGTTAAATTTGAAGGTAAAGTAATCAATTCGCTTTTCGATTATATTTATATATTTCATATGCCAGCGTTTGTTTTGGTATCTGGATATTTTAGTAAAAGTTATATAAAAAAAGGTGCACCTCAAGTAGGCAAATTGTTTGGCTTTTTGATTCTGTTTGTAATCTTTAAAGTGGCACTTTGGGTTGAGCAGATGGCTTTGTCGGGCAAGTTTACTAAACTAGACTTGATAGAAACATCGAATGCACCATGGTATTTGTTTGCATTATTTATTTGGTTTTTGTTGCTTCCTGTTTTTGTAAAACTTGGAAGAAATAAAGCAATCATCGGTACAATATTGTTTAGTATATTAATGCCTATAAACGAGGGAGTAGGATATTCATTCTCATCTAGTAGAATAATTATCTTTCTAATGTTCTTTGTAATAGGGTACTATTTGGACTATGAATTGATAGATAGACTAAAAACAACATTACTTAAAATAGTATCAGTAATATATTTATTAGCATTAGCTGTTTTTGTTTATTTCAATTTGGATTTATTTGAAAAATTTGGCCCAATACTTTATGCAAGTCATTCATACTCAGCTATTAAAACAAGCCTATGGGTTGCGTTGCTTGCAAAAGTTATATGGATAGTAGTTGTAACAATTACTATTTTGGCGGTTATGATTTTGTGTCCAAAGAATAAACTGTTCTTTACATATGTAGGACGTGGAACACTTAGTGTTTTTATCATTCACTTGTTGATAAGAGACTTTATGCGCAAGTATAAGTGGTATGAAACTATTGGACATAATCAATATTATTTAATGATTGCGACAGTTATTATTTCACTAATCATATGCTTTATATTTAGTGAAAAACACATTGTGAAATTATTTAACTGCGCATTTAAAATTGTGAAACCAAAAGGGGAAAAAGATGAATAATTTTTATGGAATGCTAGCAAGAATGAAATATATTAACCGTTGGGGACTTATGAGAACTGTGGACAGTGAGAATATTGCTGAGCACAGTTTGGAAGTTGCTATTATTGCACATGCTTTGGCGGTTATTGGAAATACATACTTCGGCAAAGACCTAGACCCAGAGCGTATTGCTGTCATTGGCATAATGCACGATACAGCTGAGATTATTACAGGTGATATGCCAACACCTATCAAGTACTTTGCACCAGAAATCAGAGATTCCTATAAGAAGGTAGAAGATATGGCAGTTAACAAACTAATTAAAGAACTACCTGAAGAGATGCAGCCAGAGTACGAAAAGGTAATGGGTGTGGAAGACGATCCTGACTATAAGTATGTAAAAGCTGCTGATAAGTTGTCTGCTTATATCAAGTGCTTAGAAGAAGAGGATATGGGTAACAATGACTTTAAAGAGGCAAAGGATTCTATAAAGAAGATTATTGACGATATGGAGATGGAGGAAGTTGAATACTTTATGGAACACTTCATCGATTCATATAATCAAACATTAGATGAAATAAATTAGTATTAAAAGAGATTAACGGATTCGTTAATCTCTTAAATGATAGAGCGACAAATGGGAAAAACAGTTTATATTGCAGAGAAGCCTAGTGTGGCAAATGAGTTTGCCAAGGCGTTAAAACTAAAAACTTCAAAGCGCGACGGATATATGGAGGGCGACGATTCAATCGTGACATGGTGTGTAGGACATCTTGTCACTATGAGTTATCCCGAAGTATACGATGAGAAGTATAAAAAGTGGAATTTAAAAGATCTTCCTTTTATTCCAGAAGACTGGAAGTACGAAGTAATCTCTAGCGTTAAGAAGCAGTTCAAGATTGTTAAAGGTATCCTCACACGCGATGATGTGGATACTATTTATGTGTGCACTGACTCTGGACGAGAGGGTGAGTATATTTATAGACTGGTAGCCCAGGCCGCCGGCGTCAAAGGAAAGACAGAAAAACGTGTTTGGATTGACTCTCAAACTGAAGAGGAAATCCTTCGCGGAATTAAAGAAGCAAAAGATTTAAGTGAATATAACAATTTGTCGGACTCAGCATATCTTAGAGCAAAAGAAGACTATTTGATGGGAATAAATTTCTCAAGGCTTCTTACTTTAAAGTATGGTCAGTCAGTAAACAATTACTTAAAAGGTGGTAAGTGGAAATCAATCAATGTGGGTCGTGTAATGACTTGCGTGCTCGGAATGATTTGTCAAAGAGAACGAGAGATTAGAGATTTTGTAAAGACACCTTTTTATAGAGTGATTGCAAATGTTGATATTGGCGATAGAAGTGTAGATACAGAGTGGAAGGCAAAGAAAGGTTCTAAGTTTTTCGAATCGCCACTTCTATATAAAGAAAACGGTTTTAAAGAAAAGACATCTGCAGTGGCACTAATTAACGGCATTGAAGAAAACCAGCCACTAAAGATGAAGGTTAAAAGCCTTAACATTAAGGATGAGAAAAAACAACCTCCGCTTCTTTACAATTTGGCGGAACTTCAAAATGATTGTTCAAAGATGTTTAAGATTAGTCCATCGGACACATTAAATGTTGTTCAGCAATTATATGAGAGCAAACTTGTTACTTATCCAAGAACAGATGCCAGAGTAATATCAACTGCCGTTGCGAAGCAAGTTGATAGAAACATAAAA
>CAMVRH010000172.1 GCA_947169835.1 uncultured Lachnospira sp.
CATCTCGACAAAGTCTGAACCACTTAATGAGAAGAATGGTACATGTGCTTCGCCGGCCACGGCTCTAGCGAGAAGTGTCTTACCAGTACCTGGAGGACCTACTAACAATCCACCCTTAGGTAGTTTTGCACCAATCTCTGTATATTTGCCAGGGTTATGCAAGAAGTCTACTAACTCTGCCACTGACTCTTTTGCTTCCTTCTGACCAGCTACATCCTTAAATGTAACTCCTGTATCTTTTTGCACATATACTTTGGCGTTTGATTTGCCCACGCCAAAGATTCCTCCACCTCCGCCGCCTTGACGACGCATTAGCATAGAGAATAAGAACCAGAAAAATGCCAAAGGTAAAACCCACTCTACTAGGAACATCAAAATGGAAGATGTAGCACTAGTCTGTGCACCCTTAAATTGAACTCCTTTATAAGTAGTCTTTAACTCTGATACGATATCTGGATCTTTTATATCTGTAGTCCAGTAAGTAACCTTTATAAACTCATTGTTCTGACTATCATCTGTAGGTGTGATGATTATTTTGCTATCATCAAACACTACTTCCTTTACTTTTCCCTCATCAAGCAATGATATGAACTGGTTGTATGTTATTTCTTTTTTTGTTACCGAGTCGTAGAAGAAAGTTGAAAGAAATGTAAACAATAAAGCTGCTACTAATGCAACTACTATAAGTATTATTTTTCTTTTTCTTTCTTCAGGATCTGGTTTTCTATTTTGATTATTATTCATTTTCCATTCCTTATCGATTTATCTATTTTACTCGGAATCCACTCTTTAATAGTGTCATCACTGATTTTAAATTATACCATATATAAGGCTAAAAAACACTTTGCAAATTGCATATATTCACACAAAAAAAGGTTGCTTTTGCAACCTTTTTATTAACTCCAAAAATCAACTGGTTCGTAGTCTCGAAGAGCTACTAAATATCCATTTTTCTGTAGTTCATCTTGTATGTCATCTAGCACTTCTTCGCTGTCTGCTGTCACTGTGTGATAATGAAAACCTGATGTTACCATTTCAAGTGGAAGTGAAATATCTCCGTTCACTTCCTCCACGTATCTCTCGGCATCTCTTCTGGATTTCACACCCATATTTACACGGATAACTCCGTACATCTTGTGATAGACAAACTCATCTTCTATCTTTCCACCACAGTCGACAATAATGTTTAACTCATCTAGCATTTTGTCTGGCTCGTGCTTAACTTTAAACACTCTCAAAGTTTTATCTTCGTTCTGAAGAATGTATCCTTTGTGGGTGGCAATAATATCGTGGTTGGCAGCACGAAGAAGAGCGATATCCTGCACCAAAACTTGTCTGGAGACATTAAAGTTTTTTGCAAACTTACCACCAGACACCGGCTCATCACTCTCGCGAAGAATTTTTAATATTTTTTCTCTTCTAATACTTCCATCCATAAATGTGTCCTCTTTTAAGACTATACTCTATGCAAGTTCTTCAAAGAAATATCAAGACTAGGCGCTGAATGTGTAAGCGCTCCGCTTGAAATATAATCTACTCCCAAATCTAATAGTTTCTCTACATTATCCTTTGTGACATTTCCAGAAACTTCTATTTCTGCTCTTCCATCAATCACACCAATTGCTTCTTTGATGTGCTCGTGGTCCATATTGTCTAGCATAATGATATCTGCGCCAGCTTCCACTGCGTCTTTCACCATATCAAGACTCTCAACTTCCACCTCTATCTTTCTAACAAATGGAGCGTAATCTTTTGCAGCCTTAATAGCTTCCTTAACACCACCTGCTGCACTTATGTGGTTGTCCTTTAAAAGCACACCATCACTTAAGTTGTATCTATGGTTATGACCTCCACCTACACGCACTGCGTACTTTTCGAATATACGGTTATTTGGCGTAGTCTTTCTTGTGTCTAGAAGTTTAGTCTTACTTCCCTCCAGCATTTTTGCGATAGAGTGTGTATATGTAGCAATTCCACTCATTCTCTGTAGGTAGTTAAGCGCTGTACGCTCTCCCACCAAAAGAACTCTGATATCACCACGAACAGATCCAAGTCTTTGACCTTTCTCCACCACGTCTCCATCTTTCACATGAAGATGCACATTCACATTTTCATCTAGCATCTCAAACGCGCGCTGGAATACTTGAAGGCCGCAAATCACACCATCCTCTTTACAGATAAGTTCAACCTTACCTGCAACAGCATTTGGCATAACTGAATTTGTAGTCACGTCCTCGCTTGTGACATCCTCCTTCAAAGCACTTTTAATAAGTGGGTCTACATTCATTTTTAATGTAATTGGATCAAACATATTTGTCTCCTTTTCGTTTTCATCTTCTATCTCTTGTAAGATTATCTTCTTGTTTTCTTCTTGCCATTTGTCTAGGTCTTCGTATTCACTCCAGTCGATTTTGTTAAACTGTTTAGTCTTAACTTCATCGTAATGTTCTATCATATCGACCGCTGCTCGCTTTGCAAAGACCATACTCTCAAGTAGCGAATTGCTGGCTAGTCTGTTGTGGCCATGCACCCCGTTGCAGGAAGTCTCTCCCACTGCGTATAGCTGCTCCATCGAACTCTTAGAATTAAGATCAACCTTAATTCCTCCCATGAAGTAATGTTGCGCTGGGATAATTGGAATCATTTGCTCTGGAACATCGTAGCCTTGCTCTCTACAGTACTGAACAATATTTGGGAAGTGCGTCTCTAACTCTTTTGGATCGATCGGTTTAAATGAAAGCCAAACATTGTCCGCGCCTTCCTTTTCCATCTCGGCAATAATGTTTTCAGTAACTATATC
>CAMVRH010000173.1 GCA_947169835.1 uncultured Lachnospira sp.
GTATACAAGATATGCCGAATCACAAGGATTCACACATGAGGTGGTAGACTTTTTAGATGGCGACGAAGCAGGAATTAAATCGATCACATTTATGATTAAGGGAACGAATGCATACGGCTATCTTAAATCTGAGAAAGGTGTTCATAGATTAGTTCGTATCAGTCCATTCAACGCACAGGGCAAGAGACAGACTTCCTTCACATCTGTGGAAGTTATGCCAGAGATAGAGGAAGACTTAGATATAGAGATTAATGATGATGAAATAAGAGTAGATACATACAGAGCGAGCGGAGCAGGTGGACAGCATGTAAACAAAACATCATCTGCCATTCGAATCACTCACATTCCAACGGGAATAGTTGTTCAGTGTCAAAATCAAAGATCGCAGACACAGAACAAAGAACAAGCGATGCGAATGCTTAAGTCTCAACTTTATTTAAAGAAGAAAGAAGAGGAGGCTGCTAAGCGAGATGATATCCGCGGTGAAGTAACTGAGATAGGATGGGGCAACCAAATCCGTTCATATGTACTTCAACCATACACAATGGCCAAAGACCATCGTACTAACTGTGAGGTTGCGGATGTAAACAAGGTATTAGATGGATATTTAGATCCATTTATAAATGAGTATCTTAAATGGATACATGAATAACTAGTATTTCAACAATACTAGTTATTTTTTTCTCTTGGGCGGTATTGTTAATTAAATAACAAAGTTTTTATTGAAAAACCCCCTTATTTTTGGTAAATTAGTTAGTAATACCGATTAAGGAGTACACTATGATAAAAGTAGCAATATTGGGATACGGAACAGTTGGTTCTGGAGTATTCCAAATCATAAAAGAGAATAGTGATATTGTTAACGAGAAATCAGGTGAAGAGATTGATATTAAGTATGTTTTAGACTTAAGAGAATTCCCTGGTGATCCTTGTGAAGATGTACTCGTGCACGATTACGATGTAATTTTAAACGACCCAGAAGTAGAAGTTGTTATCGAAGTTATGGGTGGTTTACATCCTGCGTACGAGTTTGTTAAGTCTGCCCTAGAGGCTGGCAAGAGTGTTGCTACATCAAACAAAGAATTAGTTGCTAAGTATGGCGCAGAGTTGATTGACATTGCAATTTCACACAACAGAAACTTCTTATTTGAAGCGGCTGTAGGTGGTGGAATTCCAATCATTCGTCCAATCAATATGCACATTACTGCAGATAGAATTCAAGAGATAGCTGGTATCATGAATGGTACTACAAACTATATCTTGACTAAGATGGAAAAAGAAGGAGCTGACTTTGATAGTACTTTGAAGCAGGCGCAAGATCTTGGTTACGCTGAGAGAAATCCTGAAGCTGATATCGAAGGATTTGACGCGGTAAGAAAGATTGCGATTTTGACTTCACTTGCTACAGAAAAGACAGTGAACTTTGAAGAGATTTACACAGAAGGAATTTCAAAGATTACTTCTGATGACTTTAAATATGCAAAGGCTATGGATATGACTATCAAACTTATTGCTTGCAGTAAGATGGATGGTAAGAGAGTGACAGCTTTTGTGGCTCCAATGCTTCTAAAGGAAGGTCATCCGCTATACGCAATCCAGGATGTTACAAACGGCATTATGGTTCGCGGTAACATGGTGGGCGACATTGCATTTATCGGAAGTGGAGCAGGTAAGCTTCCAACAGCCAGTGCGGTAGTTAGTGATGTGGTGGACTGTATCAGACACCTTAACACATCAACTACTATCCAGTGGAAGGCTGAGAAGCAGGAACTAGAAGATTTCTCGTTCTCGAAGAAAAAGTTCTTTGTAAGAACCAAGGCCGGCAAAGACAAAGTAAGAGACGTCTTCAAAGATGTTGAATTTGTAGATGCTGGTATTGATGGAGAGATTGGTTTTGTTACATCAGTTATGTCAGAGAATGACTTTAAGGCAAAGGCAGGCACACTTGGTGTAATTTCAAGAATTAGATTAGATGATTAATATTAGAGGTTAATTATGGATGTAAAAGTTGCAAAGTTTGGCGGAAGCTCTTTGGCGGACGCGGGACAATTTAAAAAAGTTGCAGATATTGTAAAGGCTGATGACAAGCGCAAATTTGTGGTAGCTTCAGCTCCAGGTAAGAGAGAGAAGCACGACATCAAAGTTACAGACATGCTATACGAATGCTACGACAAAGCTGTTAACGATGAGCCTTTTGAAGAGTTGCTTGCAAAGATTAAAGAAAGATATGACGGAATCATTTCTGAACTTGGTATTGATATCGAGCTTGATCATGATTTCGACAAAATAAAAGCGTCATTCACAAATATGGCAGGTCGTGACTATGCGGCTAGTCGTGGTGAATATTTGAACAGTAAGATTTTGGCGGCATACCTTGGATATCAATTCTTGGATGCGGCAAAGTACATTTTCTTTGACGAGCAAGGAAAGTATGACTGGGATAAGACAAGAGCAAAGCTTCGTCCTAAACTAGAGGAGAGTGAGAATGCTGTTATCCCTGGTTTCTATGGTTCAATGCCAAACGGAACAATCAAGACTTTCTCAAGAGGTGGTTCAGATATCACAGGTTCTATCGTGGCTAGAGCAGCGCAGGCTGAACTATACGAGAACTGGACTGACGTTAGCGGATTCTTGATTGCAGATCCAAGAGTGGTAAAGAACTCAGAGCCAATCAAGACTATTACTTACGCAGAGTTACGAGAGCTTGCTTACATGGGAGCATCGGTGCTACATGAAGATGCAATCTTCCCAGTTCGCTCAGCAGGCATTCCAATAAATATTAG
>CAMVRH010000174.1 GCA_947169835.1 uncultured Lachnospira sp.
GATTAAGAGCTTTAGCAACGGGGTGGATGATTACATTAAGAAACCATTCCAGCTAATGGTATTGAAGGCTCGTATCGATGCTATTTTCAAACGTGCATCACACATTCCAACAGGACACATCGAAGAGAAGATGGAACCTATAGAGGCTGGAAAGCTTAAACTAGATGTTACTTCTAGAAAAGCTTATATAGATGGCAAACTAATGCCAACTACTCCAAAGGAATTCGATATTCTAGTTTACTTGGCAGAGAATGAGAGTGTTGCTCTCAAACGTGAACAGATTTTGGATGCTGTTTGGGGACAGGATTACGACGGAACATTTAGAACTGTCGATACTGTTATCAAACAGATTAGAAATAAAATGGGCAAGAAGTGTCCATACATTAGATCAATTTACGGCGTAGGTTATATTTTTGAGGTAAATAATGATTAAAACTATTAGAGGACGAATGGTCATACTGATGACGCTAACTATCTTAGTGTTAACTGTGGCCATTTTTTCTGTTTTCGCTTTATTTGCAGATGACTATTATTACTCAAGAAAAAAGGGAATGATTTCAGATGCATATAAGAAGCTTCAGAAGACAGATGTTTTAATGTTAAATGAAGACAATAAAGCTATTTCACAATATGAAGATGAGCGAATCACCTTTATTATTTGTAATAGTAGTTTTGAGCGCGTCTATGTTACAAAGATGGAGAAGAAACCTATCGATGCGCAGACTCGTATTGCAAATGACATAGTTGCGAATTTAAGATCATTTTCATATAAATACAAGAGCAAAGAGACAAGCAAGCGAATTGCAGGATATGGGAAAAAGCTCCAAGACGATGAAGATTACTACATCTATATTTACGAGAGCAAGGAAGCTACAAGTATATTCTTTAACTACTATAGATGGTTCTTCTTTATAGTAGGTGCATTTGTATTAATAGCTGGAATTCTAATTTCGCTTTATATAGCTAGTCGTTTGACGCGCCCTATCAGAAAGATAGAGCAGGCCGCTAGTAAGGCTGTAGATAGTGGATATTCACTTAATGTTGAGACTAAGCATGACTTTAAAGAAGTGGATTCTTTGGCGAACAGCATAAACAAGATGCTTACACAAATCAGAACGCAGATGACTGATTTGCAAGATGAACTCAGTAATCAAACTTTAGCTGAAGAAGAGAGACGAGTGTTTATTAATAACGTTTCTCACGAACTTAAAACTCCTTTGGCGGTCATTTCTAGTCAGATTGAGATGCTTGATCTGATTGACGATGAGGAGAAGAGAAAAGAGTACATCAAATCTATCACTGAAGAGACAGACAGAATGACTGATATGATCAACGACATGATAGTGATGTATGCGACAAAGAGTAATGAGAAAGAATTTTCTATTGAGGAAGCTGATGTGGCTGACTTGGTTTGCGAGACACTTGGAAACTATGAAGAACTATTTACCGAGAAAAACATTGAAGTAGAACAAGACTACGACGAAGACTGCATCGCTAGAATTAATACTAGATATATTTCACAGGCTGTTAGCAATTATATTTCAAATGCTATCAAGCACTGTAAAGAGCCAGGAAAGATTATAGTTAAAGTGAAAAACTCTAACGATAGCATCCGTATAGAAGTTGCAAACAATGGTAATCATATACCTGACAAATATAAAGATAAGATATGGGATATGTTCTACTCGAAGGATGACAAGAATAAGAAGAACAAGATGAAGAGTAGTGGAATTGGCCTATCAATTGTTAAGAGTGTTATGGAAGTTCATAATGGCGATTATGGATTTGAAAATGTGGACGATGGCGTAGTATTCTGGATGGATATTCCTAAAAACCTAAATGAATACACTAATGAATAAAAAAATGAAGAAATAATGAAAAACAACTTGACCTATACTAACTATCGCGTTAGTATAGGTCTTGCATTTTGATAATTAAATATCAACCAGTAAGGGCTAGTACTGGTTTCGACAGGGATTTGGAAACTGGGGAAGCGAGTCGTATGGGATGCGTTAAATGCCACTTTTAAATTTAAACGCTGATAAAAAATTAGCAATCGCTGCGTAATTTATTCGTAGCAATCTGACTTTAATGCACCTACACTTTAATTTCAGGTTTTATGTTTATGTAGGAAACGACAAATGCTTTCGCTTCAAAGCATTTGGGCGTATCTAGAAGCTACCTATTTCACTTGGGTGTCTATCTCCGTTTGAATTAGGGAATTTCAATGATAGACTACACTCGTAGAAGCACAGCGGAAAAATTTTTGGACAGGGGTTCGACTCCCCTCTAGTCCACTAAAATAAGCACATCATTATAGATGTGCTTATTTTTATGTTATAATCTAGTAGTTAGTGTTCATACATTGAACACAATTTTAGAAGATAATATCTACTAGATAAACATACGGAGGATAAAACTATGGCAGATTTAAAAATTCTGGTAGTAGATGATGAAGCTAGAATGAGAAAGCTAGTAAAAGACTTTCTCACACGTGAAAATTACATAGTGAAAGAAGCAGCCGATGGAGAAGAGGCTATTGATATATTCTTCGAGGACAACGACATTGATCTTGTTATCCTCGATGTTATGATGCCAAAAATGGACGGTTGGGAAGTATGCAAAGAGATTAGACAGTTCTCTAAGGTTCCTATTATTATGCTCACCGCCAAAGGCGAAGAGAGCGACGAACTACTTGGCTTTGACCTAGGAGTAGACGAATACATTTCAAAACCATTTAGTCCAAAGATTTTGGTTGCTAGAGTTAATGCAATTCTAAG
>CAMVRH010000175.1 GCA_947169835.1 uncultured Lachnospira sp.
GCAAGGAGATTAGACAGTTCTCTAAAGTTCCTATCATTATGCTTACCGCCAAAGGCGAAGAGAGCGACGAATTACTTGGCTTTGATCTAGGTGTTGATGAATACATCTCAAAACCATTTAGTCCAAAGATTTTGGTTGCTAGAGTTAATGCAATTCTTAGAAGAACAAACAACCTAGATGAAAATGAAACATTGAGCGCTGGCGATATAGAAGTAAATCAGGCTGCTCATACAGTTACAGTGAAGGGTAAACCTATTGAACTAAGTTTCAAGGAGTTCGAATTATTAGAATACTTTATTAAGAATAAAGGTATCGCATTATCACGTGAAAATATTCTAAACAATGTTTGGAATTACGATTACTTTGGCGATGCCAGAACTATTGATACACACGTTAAAAAGCTCCGTGCAAAATTAGGTGACTGCGGAGATTACATCCAGACTATTTGGGGAATGGGGTATAAATTTGAAGTCTAAAGATGAGCGTAAAACAAATAGAACCGTCCCAATAACAAAGTCTATTTCTACTAAATTGACTTTTCTTATTGTGGCAGTAATGCTTTTGTCTGTGATAGCTGCAGGCGTTTTTGGCACGCTGTTTTTAGAAAAGTATTACACAAAGCAAAAGCAGTCAGCTGTCAAACAGGTTTATAAAACATTTGATAAAGTCGTAAAGAAGGATGCTGCTTTTAGTGAGTCTGATGACATTCAAGAGTTGAACGGCATCTTAGAAAAAACTGGTGCCAGTGCAATCGTAATAAATAATAGTGGAGTGGCTCTCTACACATATGGTTCTGAAATGCCACTTCGTCAAAGATGGCGTGATTTGGTTTTTGGTTTTGGCGATGACAAGAGATACAAATCTGAAGTAGTTGAGAAGAACAGCGAGTATAACCTACTTTATACTGAGGATCCTTCGGCAAAGACATATCATTACGAACTAGTTTCAGAATTATCAAACGAAAGTGATTTGGTAGTTCGTCTATCAGTCGAGAACTTCAAAGAAAGTCTAAGTATCACAAACCATTTCTATGCTGGATTAGCAATAGTGTTAATAGTAATTATTACAATTCTAATGATTGTTGTGACTAGAAGATATACAATTCCTATGCTTCAGTTAGCATCTATTTCTAAGAAGATGTCAGAACTTGATTTTGATGTTAAGTATGAAGGAAAACATGACGACGAGCTTGGAGTTTTAGGCGATAGTATGAACGAGATGTCTGAGAAGTTAGAGAGCACAATCACAGAGCTTAAGACTGCTAACTTAGAATTAGAAAAGGATATTAAACAGAAAGAAGAAGTAGATGAATTAAGAAAAGAATTTATCTCAAATGTTTCTCATGAATTAAAGACACCTATTGCTCTTATTCAAGGCTATGCTGAAGGTTTGTCGGATGGAATAAATGACAATCCAGAAGACATTAAATACTACAGTGACGTGATAGTGGATGAGGCAAATAAACTAAATAAGATGGTTCAGAAACTTATGACTCTAAATCAGATTGAGTTTGGAAGTGTGAATCTAAATCTTCAGCGTTTCGACATAGTTGAAGTGATAAATGCATTGATTTCTCGCAGACAGATTTTGTCGGAGAAAGATAATATTAAGATAGAAGTGGTTGCACCTGATAAGCAATTTGTCTGGGGCGACGAATTCTACATAGAAGAAGTAATTACAAACTACTTAAATAATGCCGTTAACCACGTTGATGACAAGCACATCATTAAGGTGCAAGTGACTGAAAATAATGGTATAGTAAGAGTGTCGGTTTTCAACTCAGGAAAGCCTATCCCAGAGGATGAATTAGAAAATATCTGGGTTAAATTCTATAAAGTTGATAAAGCAAGAACTAGAGAATACGGTGGAAGTGGTATTGGTCTTTCAATAGTCAAAGCCATTATGGACAACCACGACAAAGAATGTGGCGTGATTAACCATACTGACGGCGTAGAATTTTGGTTCGAGCTTGATGCAAATAATTAGAGGAAAATTATGATAGCAATTATTGATTATGATGCAGGAAATATTCATAGTGTAAAGAATGCCTTTGACTTTATTGGCGAGGAAACTGTGACCACTAGAGATCCTAATGAGATTTTGGCCGCAGACAAAGTTGTTTTGCCAGGAGTCGGAGCTTTTGGCGATGCTATGGATAAGTTAAAAGAATATAAACTAGTGAATACTATCTACGATGTGGTAGAGAGTAAGAAACCTATGCTTGCTATTTGTCTAGGGCTACAGCTTTTGTTCGAGGAAAGCGAAGAGTCTCCTGGAAAGACAGGTCTTGGAATAGTGCAGGGAGAAGTTTTACATATTCCAGATCAAGTAGGTTTTAAAATTCCACACATCGGTTGGAATTCACTGGACCTTTCAAACGATGGAAGATTGTTTAAGGGAATGGAAAACCCTTATGTATATTTCGTCCATTCTTATTATGCCAAGGCAAAGGATGATGCGGTAGTTACAGCATCTACAGATTACATCACACAGATGCACACATCTATCGAGCAAGATAATATTTTTGCTTGCCAGTTCCATCCAGAGAAGAGTGGCGATGTAGGAATTCAAATACTAAAGAATTTTGTTGAAATAGATTAGGAGATAAAATGTTTACGAAAAGAATTATCCCATGTTTGGATATAGATGATAATAGAGTGGTGAAGGGCACTAACTTGGTCGACCTCAAGGAGGCTGGAGATCCAGTAGAGGTGGCAAAGGTTTATAATGCTGCCGGTGCAGATGAATTGGTATTTTTGGA
>CAMVRH010000176.1 GCA_947169835.1 uncultured Lachnospira sp.
TGAGACTGATTACTTAGTGGATGGTGCCACAGTAGTTTACACTATGGATGACTTCCTAAAAGAAGCAGCAAAATATCCAAGTGAAGATGTATTTGTAATAGGCGGTGGAAGTATTTATCGTCAGATGCTTGAGCATTGCGATACTTGCTACATTACTTACATTGATCATTCCTTTGACGCGGACACGTTTATTCCAAATCTTGATGAGATGGATGAGTGGTATATTGCTGATGAGAGTGAGAAGTATAACTACGAAGGAATGGATTATACTTTTAGAACTTATAAAAGAAAATAATTCTAATCGTATTTTAATGTTTCAGATTAATAATAGAAGACATCAAATGACGCGGAGGATATTATGAGAATTCTATTTGCTGAAGACGAAGAAGATTTAAATACAATAGTAAAGACTAAATTGGAATCAGACGGGTATGTTGTTGATTCTTGTTTTGATGGTGAGGAAGCGATTGACTGCTTTGACATGGCAGAATATGATGTTGTGGTTTTAGACATTATGATGCCAGTGAAAGACGGTTACGCTGTATTAGAGCACATCAGAAACAAGGGTAGCAGAGTACCTGTTTTATTTTTGACTGCAAGAGACTCGATAGATGACAGAGTTCAAGGCTTGGATAGCGGTGCTAATGATTACTTGGTTAAACCTTTTTCTTTGGATGAGTTGTCTGCTAGAGTGCGTGCTCTCACTCGTAATGCGTTTGGCGAGACAAAGAATGTGATTGGTATTGCAGATTTGGAGATGGACCTTTCATCACACAAAGTGACAAGAGGCGATAAAGAGATAGACCTCTCCGCCAAAGAATACCAACTACTTGAGTACTTGCTTCACAATAAGGATATTGTTATCTCAAGAGAAAAGATTGAAAACCATATTTGGAATTATGATTACGAGGGTGGAACTAACGTGGTAGATGTGTATGTTAGTTACCTTCGTAAAAAAATAGATGGAGAGTCAGATGTTAAACTAATCCACACTGTTCGTGGAAGCGGTTATGTGATAAAAGAAGGAAAGTAATGAAGAGAAGGAAACGCTCAGTAAAATTTAATATTACATTGACCTTTTCAATAGCAATGATAATCGTTGCTGTTTTGACATTTCTACTTATAAGAGTAGTAGCTCAAAATGTATTAGAGGCAAACACTAGCCAGTACCTTATGGGGGCTGTGGAATCTAATGCCGATAAAGTTAAATTTGCTAAAAAGAAAAACAAAAAGTTAAACAAGATTACAAAAGATATTGCTGTTAAATATAAAAAAGGATATCTTATAATAGATAGATATTTCCTAGAGGAAATGAAAGATGTTCAAATAGGTCTTTATGACAAAGATGGAAACATTTTATATGGAAAGAATCCTTTGACGAAGGATAAGGAGATAGATTTTGTTCCATCTTTTTCGGTGTCTAGAGTTTATAAACAAAGTATTAATAAGACACCATATTATATTTATGACAGAAAGCTAGTTGGCAAAAACTTAAATGGCGTTTGGATGCGAGGTATGGTTCCGCTTACAAATGAGATGAACCAACTTGCTAGTATTACAAAAGTTGCTGCTATGTTTTTACCTATTATAGTTATTTTGGCGATAGTGTTCGGACTTCTTATTTCTAAGAAGTTGCTAAAGCCAGTTAACAAGATGGAAGAAGCGGCATCTAGCATTTCTCAAGGTTCAGATCTTAAGAAGAGAATTGATATAGGAAATGGAACTGGAGAGATTTATGATTTGGCGGATGATTTCAATGAGATGATTTCAAGACTGGATGATTCCTTTGAAGCGGAAAAGAGATTTATCTCGGATGCTTCGCATGAGCTAAGAACACCTATGTCAGTTATTATGGCTCAGACTGAACTTACATTAGAAAAAGATAGAACAAATGAAGAGTATAAGTCTGCTATTGAAGTTATTAACAGACAGGGTGGCAGAATGAATACTCTTATCGATACATTACTTGATTACACCAGACTAGAACAGCGCGCCGATGAGTATCAGATGATGCCAATTGACTTATCAGAATTAGTTGCATCTTTGTGTGAAGATATGAAGCTAATCAAGTTAAAAGATATTACATTAGAGTATGATGTAGACCCAGGTATCACTATCAGTGGACACCAAGTTCTTCTAACTCGTATGCTTCAAAACTTGATAGACAATGCATACAAGTATGGAAACGATGGTGGAAACATTTGGGTATCTCTTAAGGATAATAAAGATAATGTTATTTTATCTGTTAAGGATAATGGTATCGGCATTAGCGAATCAGGTGTTAATAAGATCTTTGACAGATTCTACAGAGAAGATACATCTAGAACTCACAAGAAGAGAATGGCATATGGATATGGTCTAGGTTTGTCTATGGTTAAAAAGATAGTAGAGATGCACAATGCTAACATTAGAGTTATTAGCGAGGAAGACAAAGGAAGCGAGTTTAAAATTTATTTTAAAAAATAATTATTTCTAATGTTATTCTAATGTTTAGTTTTTAATATATAACCATAATCGTTGCTAAAACGAAAAAATATATAAATGAAAAGGAGATTTAAAAATGAAAAATCTAATCAAAGGTATTATGGTTGCATTGTGTTTGGCGGTGGCAGTAGCATTTGCCGCAGGCGTTCAAACAACAAATGTACAGGCTAAGAAGAAGGTGACCTATAAGCTTAAGAAGGGCACACTTACTATTAAGGGTAAGGGTAATATGCCTAAGAAGATTAA
>CAMVRH010000177.1 GCA_947169835.1 uncultured Lachnospira sp.
GAATACAGGAGATCTGCCATTTACTTCTTCTATAGTTGCAAGTTTATCGTCATCGCCATTTAGAACCGTCAAACAATTTGGTTTAGCATTTTCAAACATTTCAGTCTTAGCTTTCAAAACACCATCTCTGTCATTTAAGTTTTCCAAATGACAAGTTCCAATATTTGTAATTACACAAACATCTGGTTTAGAAACTTTAGATAGTCTTCTCATTTCGTCGAAGAAGCTGATGCCCATCTCTATAACGGCAATCTCATGCTCTTCGCGAATCTTTAGAAGAGTAAGTGGCATTCCAATTTCATTGTTAAAGTTTCCTTCAGTTTTAAGCACGTTAAACTTCTCAGATAAAACTGAGGCAATAATCTCTTTTGTACTAGTCTTTCCAACACTACCAGTAATAGCAATAATCTGGCAATCTAATTGCTCGCGGTAAAACTCCGCAATATCCTTTAGCGCCTGTCCACTGTTTTCAACTAAAATGTAAGGCTGTTCTATATCTAACTTTTTCTCCGACAAAGTACAAAGCGCGCCTTTTTCAAAAACGTCCGCAATAAAATCATGACCATCTACTCTCGCTCCCACAAAAGGAATGTATAGATAGTCTTGTTTGATTTCTCTACTGTCTTTGTCGACACCGGCCACAACCATATCCAGCATTTCCTCTGGTCCAAAGTATTCGCCGCCTGTAGCTCTAGCAATATTTCTTAAAGATAAGTTTCTCATTCTTTATCCTCGTATTTCTTAAATGATAATTCTATAATTCTCTCGCAAAGATCTGCGAAACTAATTCCTAAACTTTCAGCCTCTCTTGGAACAAGACTAGTCTCTGTCATTCCAGGCAAAGTGTTTACTTCTAAACAATACATATCGCCATTTTCAGTCATAATGATATCTGCTCTAGCATAAACCTCACAGCCCAAAACATCGCAAGCTTCTTTGGCAATTGTTTGCATTTTAAGTGTTTGCTCTGTAGTTAGTTCAGCTGGGCAAACTTCTTCAGTAGCACCTGGCTCATATTTGTTTGTATAGTCATACCAACCATCTTTTGGAATGATCTCAACTACTGGGAAGACTTCATCTCCCACTACGCCGACAGAAAACTCTCTTCCGTTTATAAATTCTTCTATCAAAACAGAGTCATCTATTTTGTAACATTCGTAGATGGCATCTTTATACTCTTCTTCATTGTTTACGATATAAACACCCACACTTGAGCCACCATTTATAGCCTTAACAACTAATGGGAAGTCCATTCCAATCTTTTCTAGATCATAATCATCGCCTTCTTGTAGCCAAACGCTTTCAGGCGTTGGCACACCTTTACCCTTAAAGATCTGTTTTGTTAGACCTTTGTCCATGCCGAGTGCACTAGCCACATGGCCGGAACCTGTATATTTGATAGCATGCAAATCAAGAACAGCCTGAACCATTCCATCTTCACCATATCTACCATGAAGACCGTTAAACACAATATCGGCTTGCTCTAAAATAAACAAAACGTTTGATTTGAAATATGGACGACCTTTAATCTCGTACGAATAAATATCGCCCGTCAAAGAATCCAACTTATATCTTTCCACATCAATATCGTAATCAGACTCTGCTTTTTCAAACACACTCGCATCATTACTGTTGTAATATGGGTCCACTAAAACAGCATTGTGTCCTTTGCCCCTAAGAGCCTTGCACACATTGTATCCTGACTTTATTGATATTTCTCTTTCTGTACTTAGTCCTCCACAAAGAACTGCTATGTTCATAATGTCTCCTTCTCTCCTATATACTAAGTTCTTTGACGACGTCGTCCTCTAGAACTTTCTTTTCTTTTTCAGTAATTGGAAGCTCACCTTCCATAAGCATTTTATAACTATCTGCCGCTTGTTTCAAGACATCTGCGTCATTTAAAATGTCACCCATTCTAAACTCATAATCTCCACTTTGTCTTACGCCGAAGAAATCGCCGGGGCCGCGAAGTTTCAAATCTTCATTCGCAATCTTGAAACCATCGTTTGAGTTGCACAAAACCTGTAGTCTTTCCTTTTTACTCTTGTCTTTGCTGCCATCGACAAAGATGCAGTAAGACTGCTCGCTGCCTCTTCCAACACGACCACGTAGCTGATGCAACTGCGCCAAGCCAAAGCGCTCAGCATTTTCTACCATCATTACTGTGGCGTTAGGGACATTCACTCCAACCTCAACTACAGTAGTTGAAACAAGTACTTGAATATCATTTTTAGCAAACGCATCCATTATCTTGTTCTTCTCATCATTCTTCATCCTACCGTGAAGATAAGCAACTTTAATACTTGGTGGGAAGATGCTCTCTAGTTTTTCAGCATACTCGATTACATTTTCGCCTTCCACAGCCTCGCTGTACTCAACAGTCGGACAGATAATATATGCTTGTCGTCCTGCTTGCACTTGCTTTTCTATAAAGTCATATGCATTCGGTCTATATGATGTATCAACTAATGCATTTCCAATTGATAGTCTACCTGCTGGCATTTCATCTATAATTGAAATGTCCAAGTCGCCATACATAATAATAGCGAGCGTTCTTGGAATAGGTGTTGCACTCATAACAAGCACATGAGGATTTTCACCCTTGTGGGAAATAGCCTCTCTTTGACGAACGCCAAATCTATGTTGCTCATCAGTAACCACCAACGCCAAATCTTTATAGTTAACTGCCTCTTGGATAAGGGCATGCGTTCCAACAATTATATT
>CAMVRH010000178.1 GCA_947169835.1 uncultured Lachnospira sp.
AGACGAAGATTTAGAATATGGAGATATGAAAATAGTAAGAGTCGTATTTTCAGACCGTGTAAACAATGAAGAAGCTCATGAAAAAGCTAAATTCACAATGGATATTATAACATCCTTAACATTAAGCCAGTTTGAAAGAAAACTAGCAAAATGTAACAATGAGTCTGAAGTAGAAGACTTATGTGAATAGAAAAATCAGAGGAAATCCTCTGGTTCTTTTTTTGCCTTAAAAGGCTGTATTATGTAGTGCAAATTTGAAAAATAGCGCAATTTGTGGTATAATATAGGTGTAGATATATTTATATTTACAGAACAGAATTATGTTCTAGTGTATGCAAGAAAATTTTTAAGCATTTAGTGCTGATTTCTAGTGTATTCTAGTTTATGTTCGTTCGAAAGAAAAATAATTAAAAATACTAAGGAGGATTGAGAATATGGTATTATTCAAAAAATTATTTAAAGGAGAAAAGGTTGAAGAAAATAATGCACTAGAGGTTTTGATGGATGGATATTGTAATCCTAAATATGAGGAAGCAGTAAAAGTAGCAAGCAGAAGTTTCAAGATTAACAAAACTATCATTGAAAATGGTAAATATGTTGAATTTGAACATGGTTTTGGAAGAATTGCTAAAGTTCCTTATGAAGATGTTGTAGAAGCATTGGGATGTGAACCATCATTTTTCAAAAGATCAGTGTAATAATATAAGTTCGGATTAATCTCCGAGCTTTTTTGTTGCCTATTTTCTTGACATAACTAGACCTCTATGTTATAATATTTTATGTAAACATCATAGATTTACCTTGAAAGAAAATTTTTAAGAAGGGAGGCAAGAATATGTGTAATAATATTCGAGCAAATATTTTAAAGAAACCTCAAGTTAAGGAGGTCGTAAAAGACAAAATAACAGATTGGATTGAGGATAGACCCAATCTAACAGCTAATGGAAGAGCCAAAAGGAATAAGTCTCAAGGAGAAACTTATATTTCATATGAGAGTGGTTCACCACTAAAACTTCATGATGGCACTAGAGTCCATAGCATAAAAACTAAAAAAATAGATGATGAATTCAAAGAAGTAATAATTGAAATTGTATTTCCAAACGAAAGTAAAGAGCATACAGTAAGAATAAAAAGATATGCAGATGATTCATTAGATACTTTGGAAGAATTTTTAGAAAATAGTCAATCAATATTTCAAACAAGGAATATAGACTTAAATTACGACTAATAAATTAGAGATGAATTATTTCATCTCTTCTTTTTTGCAAATTTGGATTTTAAGACACTTTATTATACAAGTGGCTAATGAATAGTGAAAAATATAAAAGTTGAAAATTTCTGTAATATCGCGTAAAATAAGTATATATCAGTTGTAAAGAGGAGTTGCTAAATCATACGAATATGAAATATTACAAAATTATTACATTTTTTTAAAAAAACTATTGTCAAATTGATTATCGTATGATATAATGAACTCCTTTTTGATAGGAGGTTAATGGTGAATTTAGAAATAGTAACTACACCAAATGGCGCTGAACTTAAAAGTATCACTTACAAAGGCAGAGAATATTTACATCAAGGAGAAAACGTTCTAGACGAAGATGGTAATGTATACTGGAAGCGAAGAGCACCTATCCTTTTCCCAATAGTTGGAGCATTAAAGAATAACACTACTAAAATTGGAGAAAAAGATTTTTATATGTCACAACATGGATTTGCGCGCGACATGAAGTTTGACATTGTAAAGATATCAGAAAGGGAGCATACGTACGTATTAAAATATAACGAAGAAACTCTCAAAATGTATCCATATAAATTTGAGCTGTATGTAACATATACTATACGCAACAATAGTCTTACTGTCACATATAAAGTGAATAATGTGGATAATAAAGAGATATACTTCGCGATAGGCGGTCATCCTGCATTCTCAATTAACTTGAAAGAGAACAGGTATAAAGTTGAGTTTGATGATATTGAAGAAGATGTTAGGTTTTTGCAATTAGAGAACGGACTTGTATCATATAATAATGATTATGTGAATAGTTCGTGTATGACAGATAAGAAGATTATCAATATTAAAAAGGACACTTTTGCGCATGATGCGATCATAATGAGTGATTTAAAGTCTAAAAGAGTAAGGTTGATAGAAAACGATAAGGAACTATTAGAAATGGATTTTTCAGGGTTTAAGTATTTGGCTTTATGGTCTAAGAAAAACGCGCCATTCATATGTATTGAACCATGGTATAATACTGCGGACTATACCGATTCAAACGGAATGTTTTTAGACAAAAAAGACATAATTAAACTTGAAGTTAACAAGTCGTTTAAATGTGAATATACAATAACATTTAAATAAATAAAAAAGTGAAATTTGGTTTAGGTATACCGGACATTCGGTATACCCTTTTTTTGCCTAAAATAATAAATATAGAAAATAAACAATAAAAAGCAGGGATAATTCCCTGCTATTATACGTATTAAAATATAGTTATAATTAAATATTATTTAGTAATTCTTCAACTTTATCTGTTTTTTCAAAAGAAACCTTTAAATCTTCTCTACCAATGTGACCATAGTGACTAAGATCTGCAAAAGGTAATTCTTTTAGATTTAATGATTTAATAATTCCTTCTGGAGTAAGATTAAATACTTTCTCTATTGCATTAAGTATTCTATCTTCTTCAACTGTGTTTGTTCCAAATGTATTAATGT
>CAMVRH010000179.1 GCA_947169835.1 uncultured Lachnospira sp.
CTATTTCTCCATCCTCACCGACGACGGCTCATGCCCCTACGACCGCGTCTATTGGCCCAACCCTTCTTATCTCTGTAAGCCTTTTCTACATCCTTCTGAGCAGCTGCGTATGAGTCAAAGTCCTTAAGGATGAAGTATCTATCAGCCACGCCAGTTTCTTCCTTAGTTAGAAGTGAGTTGTAGATTGGTCTGAACAACTCAGTGTCGCCATTTGCAAAAGTACCATCAATCAACTGGTCAAGAACTTTGTGGATGGCTGGGTTGTTGTCGTAAATCTCGACTGGGTCGTAGCCACCGTTGTTCTCGTAGTTAATTACTTCGTCGGAAGATAGACCAAAGATAAATGCGTTTTCTTTGCCGACCTCTTCCACTATCTCAACATTCGCACCGTCCATAGTACCAAGTGTCAAAGCACCGTTTAGCATGAACTTCATGTTACCAGTACCTGACGCCTCCTTCGAAGCTGTAGAAATCTGCTCTGATACGTCGGATGCTGCAAAGATAATCTCAGCATTTGAAACTCTGTAGTTTTCAATAAACACAACTTTGATTCTTCCATCGATGTCTGGGTCGTTGTTTACCACATCAGCCACGCTGTTGATAAGCTTGATTGTAAGTTTAGCAATCTTGTATCCTGCTGCTGCTTTCGCGCCAAAGACAAATGTACGTGGATAGAAATCCATCTGTGGATTAGCCTTTAG
The DNA here is from genome assembly GCA_947169835.1 of uncultured Lachnospira sp. Classification (GTDB taxonomy): domain Bacteria; phylum Bacillota; class Clostridia; order Lachnospirales; family Lachnospiraceae; genus Eubacterium_G. The sequence goes on from CAMVRH010000179.1 coordinate 702, forward strand.
CTCGTTGTACAAGTGCATAACATGCAAGATGTTAAGTAGCTGTCTCTTGTACTCGTGCAAACGCTTAACCTGAACGTCAAAGATTGAGTTAGTATCAATCTCGATGCCGTTGTGTTTCTTAATGTATTTAGCAAGGCGTTTCTTGTTCGCCTTTTTAATCTTCATAAACTCTTTCTGAGCCTCGCGGTCATCAGCATACTTTGCGATTCCCTTAATCTTAGAAAGATCTGTAATCCATTTGTCGCCTACTTTGTCTGTAACCCAGTCAGCAAGTAATGGGTTAGCGTGTAGCAAGAAACGACGCTGAGTAATTCCGTTTGTCTTGTTGTTGAACTTCTCAGGCCACATGTCGTAGAAGTCTTTTAGTTCTTCCTTCTCCAAGATTTCAGTATGAAGCTTAGCCACACCGTTTACAGAGAACGCTGCACAAATAGCTAAGTGAGCCATACGTACCTGACCATCGTAAAGGATAGCCATGCGGTGCATCTTCTCCTCGTCTCCTGGGAACTTCTTCTCTATTTCTTCGCAGAAGCGACGGTTAATCTCTTCTACTATCTGATAACATCTAGGAAGTAGCTTTGAGAATAGGTCGATTGGCCACTTCTCAAGAGCCTCAGCCATAATTGTATGGTTTGTGTAAGCAACAGACTCAGTAGTGATCTTCCAAGCGTCATCCCACTCTAGACCATACTCGTCCATCAAAAGTCTCATAAGTTCTGCTACCGTAAGAGTTGGGTGTGTATCGTTCATCTGGAACACAACCTTCTTAGGTAGATTCTTAAGACTCTTGTGCTTTGTCAAATACTTCTTGATAGCTGTCTGAAGTGAAGCTGAAACAAAGAAGTACTGCTGTTTAAGTCTAAGTTCTTTGCCGGCGTAGTGATTATCGTTTGGATAAAGTACATCCGTGATAGTCTTAGCAAGGTTTTCCTGCTCTACAGCGGCTAGGTATGAGCCTTTGTCGAACTCGTCCAAGTTGAAATGCTCGATTGGCTCTGCATCCCAGATACGAAGTGTATCAACCACGTTGTTTCCGTAGCCCACGATAGGTAAATCGTAAGGGACAGCATTTATCGCCTGATAATTTTCCTGAACGAAATAGTTTCTACCATCTTTATAGTCCACACGCACAGTTCCGCCGAAACGAACTTCGCAAGTGTACTCATCTCTTCTAATCTCTAGTGGATTTGCATGCTTAAGCCAAGTCTCTGGAACTTCCTTCTGGAAGCCGTCCTCAATCTCCTGCTTAAACATACCGTATTTGTAACGGATACCGCAGCCGTATGCTGGATAGTTTAGAGTAGCCAAACTATCTAGAAAACATGCAGCAAGTCTACCAAGACCACCGTTACCGAGGGCAGCATCTTCCTCCTGCTCCTCAAGCATGTTTAGATCAAATCCCATCTCATCTATAGCTTCTTTAATCTCGTCTCTCTCGCAAAGATTTAGGATTGCGTTACCAAACGCTCTACCCATCAAGAATTCCATCGACAAATAATAAACAGTCTTTGCGTCTTCTTCGTCGAAGGCTTTCTGAGTAGCAATCCAGTCATCGATAATAGTATCCTTAACAGCAAGTCCCACACACATATACTTGTGGCGGTCGCTCACGTCCTCTAGATTCTTACGATATAACATACGCGCCATCTCATGCGCTCTGTTAATAAATCGCTCTTTGTATTGTTTCTTTTCTTTTGAATTCATTTAATATTTTTCCTCGCAATCTATTAAAGAATTTTCCTCACTATAAAAAAATAAGGTGGTTCAAATAAGCATATTATTAACCACCGACCGTCCCTTATTCTACCATATTTTGTGGGTTTTTTCTAGGAAAAATACTGATTATTGTGGGTTTTGTGGTGGGTTTTAAGGTATATTGACATATTGGCTTTATTAGTTATAATAAAGGTAAGGAGCAACCGATATACGGTTAGCCCAAACATTTACTTAAGAAAGTAGCCGTCAGGACAACTGGCGGCTATTTTTTTGAATCCAAAAGGATTAGGACGTTAATA
>CAMVRH010000180.1 GCA_947169835.1 uncultured Lachnospira sp.
GCCACTTTAACATGCACTCGTTTATCTTTATCAGCTAAAAGTGTACACGTGTACGTATAAGTAGCTCCCGTAATATATGGTATGTTCTCCAAATTACCTTGTACAGCCCACTGAGAATCATTTTGTATATTACCAACATTTGTAATATTTATTGAATAACCATTTTCATTGCTACCGCCTAGATTAAATTTACCAGTTGCAGGAATCCAACCAATCTGACTTCCAAAGAAAGAATTCCATGATCCTGAAAACTCTTTTACTGAATCCTGGTTAACTATTATAGTTGGTCCATCATATTTTGTAGTAGGCTCCTCATTAATCTTATAGACTCTAACATAATCAACTTCCATTGTTGATCTATCAGGAAAAGCATCGTTATCTATTTCGTATCCAGGCCACTGTCCTCCAATAGCAAGGTTCAAAATAATAAACTGTTTTGCTCTGAACTCTTCCATTTGAGCATCTGTAGTAATGTCATTCGTCTGGAAAATCTTATCATCAACATAGAATTTTGCTTTCTTTTCAGTCCAAATCATTCCATAGGTATGCCACTCTGTTCTATCTCCTACATTATAGGCTTTACCTTGTGTATCAGCTTGCTGATTGTTATATGACCAGTGAAGGTTTGAGTAAATATTATTATTGTCATTAATGGCTTCCATAATATCCATCTCACCACATTTTGGCCATCCAACTGAGGTGATGTTATCTCCGAGCATCCAGAATGCTGGCCAAGATCCTTTAAATCTTGGAAGTCTCATTCTAGCTTCAATCTTTCCATATTTAAAGGAATGCTTTCCTTGAGTTTTCATTCTAGCAGAAGTATACTGCTTTCCACCAAAGTTTTGTTTCAAAGCGTGGATTTTTAATGTTCCATTACTTACCTCAATATTGTCTGTACTGTCTCTGTAATACTGTTGCTCATTATTGCCCCAACCCCAGCCGCCTGTGCCAATCTCTGTAGTCCAGTTTGATCTGTCTAATGAATTTCCGTCAAACTCATCACTCCAGACAAGTTCATAGGTATCAGCTTTAACCTCTGTTTTTATGCTACGACTAGCAATTGGCACACCAAAAGCAAGCGCCAATATAAGTACTGAAGCAACTACTTTTCCCATTATTTTTCTCATAATCCGATCCTCCATTTATGTTGTGATTATAACATCTAAATGTGATTATTTATGCTTTTTAGCAGTGCATAAATTCCTTTTGGTATATTATTTTTTAACGCAAAAATACCCACAAAAACTAATCGTTTTCATGGGTATCTTTATTTAAAAAATCTTTTATTTCATCAAGACGCTCTTCTGCCACCTTACGACCTATCTGATAAATCCTCTCTAACTCGTCAGGATTTTTCTCAGTCCTGCTAACGCCTAGCGGTTCAGGAGGTCTAATAACAATAGACTTACCACTTTCTTCTATCTGGTCTAGTTCGTCCATCTGCTTGTTATACATTATATGTCTATCCCTTAGCACTTCCACCATCTTAGGATATTTTCTAAGAGTAATCTTCGCCAAAGGAAGTATTCTAGTTTGTGATTTTCTATATCCCTTCGCCTGAGTCAAAATAATAACATTGTTATTATAGCCAAGACTTTCCATATACTTAAATGGCACTGCATCTATCATTCCACCATCTAGCATCTTAAGCCCGTCCACTTCCACTACTTTAGAAACAACAGGCATGGAAGCTGATGCTTGCATCCACTTAAGGTCTCTTTCTTCATCTCCAGTGCACAAATAATATTCTGGCTCTCCAGTTTCTGCATTTGTCGCACCAATATAAAACTTCATAGGATTCTTTTTATATGCGTCCCAGTCAAATGGATCTAACTCATACGGAAGAACTCTATAACAAAAGTCAACTCCATACATATCACCAGTCTTTATCAAAGATTTAAAACTACAATATCTTTTGTCGTTACAATATTTTTTATTGTATCTGATAGGTCTTCCAATCTGACCCGACTTAAAGTTGCAACCAAAAACAGCGCCAGCCGATATACCAATCCCTGCGTCAAATGTTATTCCATTTTCCATGAACATATCTAACACTCCGCAGGTAAACATACCGCGCATTGCTCCGCCTTCCATTACAACTGCACTTTTCTTATCCAAAACTTGTCTCCCTTATATTATGAAAAATCCTATTATTCCTGAAATAATTCCAATAAGCGCTCCTACCACTACGTCTTTTATAAAGTGAACGCCCACTAACACTCTGTGGACAGCAATCAGTGTAGCTACCAAAAAATAAATAATACTAAACTTTGGGTTTATATATGCAAAGGCACACGCTATCACAAATGCTGAAAACACATGTCTAGATGGCATACTCTGTCCTTCTTTTTCCTTTGCCACTACTGGCTCATATCCATACATAGCATACGGTCTTTTTGCATTGAAAAAATATCTAAACACACTTACCAATACAAACGATATTCCACAAACCAAAACTATTCTAATCAACTGGTCATATTTTTTGTTGTAAAAAAGAGCAAATAGTAAAAAAGGAAAACTCGCGTAGACCACTCCAGTCAAAATGGAGTTTGCAAAAACAAGCGCTCTTTCCAAACGCTTATTTGCTTTTACGTTATTCACCATTTTAATATAAGTTTCTTTTTTCATCTTTATTGCTTCTTTGCGAGTTTATACTCATCGCCGTATGAAAAATACGGACACGATG
>CAMVRH010000181.1 GCA_947169835.1 uncultured Lachnospira sp.
TACATAACAGCGCCCTTTGCCCAATCAGGAGTCTTAAACTCTGTATTGTAAACAAAAGGATTCTGAATGTTGTTGTAGTTTGGACCCTGCGCATCGTAGAAAATTTTGTTGCCGTCCTTTTCTACGCGGAAGAAATACTCAACTATCTTCTCAATATGAAGAGGCTTACACTTATAATAAGCAAAGCCTCCATCTTTGTAATCTAAATCCATGTGATGGTCTTCAAAGTATTCGCCCTTCTTTATACAAATGAAAACATTGATATCTTCATCCGCGCAGCGAAGCACAAATGTGACACCGCCGTCTTTGTCGTGGCGAAACCTATCGGTCCCATCATGAAACATGCTGTGATATTGTCTATCCATAAATTAAAGCCTCAAATCTAAAATATTTTCCCCACACGAAAATACCTACGAATTTATGCCTGAGCTGGCGCGTCAAACAACGCTTCAAACTCTTCTCTAGTAATCTTTTCTTTCTCCATCAAAACTTGCGCACTCTTGTGAAGCACATCAATGTTAGCCTCAATAATAGCCTTTGCCTCTCTGTAGCAAGTGTCCACTATATTTCTTACTTCTTCATCTATCTCAGATGCAGTCTTCTCTCCATAGCCCTTAGAGTGAGCTAGATCGTAACCGATAAAGACATCGTCTGAGTCGTCATCATAATTGATAAAACCAAGTTTATCTGAGAAACCATACTTAGTAACCATTGCCTTTGCAGCGGCCGTAGCCTGCTCGATGTCCTGAGATGCACCAGTTGTCACATCATCCAGTACCAATTCCTCGGCAATACGTCCACCCATCGAAACCATAATCTCCTGGATCATCTTGCCCTTAGTGATAAACATCTCATCCTTCTCCGGCAAAGGCATAGTATAACCCGCAGCACCTAGGCCAGTTGGAATAACTGAAATAGTATGAACAGGTCCAACCTTTGGAAGCACGTGGAAAAGAATTGCATGTCCAGACTCGTGGTATGCAGTAATTCTCTTCTCTTCTGGCGAAATAATCTTACTCTTCTTCTCTTTGCCCACTCCCACTTTAATAAGCGCGCGGTTCAAATCTTCCTGAGTAATATATCCCTGATTATGTTCAGCAGCATAAATAGCAGCTTCATTTATCAAATTTTCCAAATCAGCGCCAGTAAATCCAGCAGTGATTCTTGCAATCTCTTCAAAGTCCACATTGTCGCCTAGTGGCTTGTTCTTTGCGTGAACCTCTAGTATTTCTTTACGACCCTTCACGTCAGGTCTTCCCACTACTACCTTACGATCGAAACGACCCGGTCTCATAATAGCAGGATCAAGTATATCTACACGGTTGGTAGCAGCCATCACAATAACACCCTCGTTTGGACCAAAGCCGTCCATCTCAACAAGTAGCTGGTTTAGAGTCTGCTCTCTTTCGTCGTGGCCACCGCCCATACCGGTTCCACGGCGTCTAGCAACCGCATCAATCTCATCAATAAAAATGATACATGGTAAGTTCTTCTTAGCCTCGGCAAACAAATCACGAACACGTGAAGCACCGACACCGACAAACATCTCCACAAAGTCAGAACCTGAGATTGTAAAGAATGGTACCTTTGCCTCGCCCGCTGTAGCTTTCGCCAGCAAAGTCTTACCTGTGCCTGGAGGGCCCTCTAACAGTACACCCTTTGGAATACGAGCGCCCAAATCAATATATTTTCTAGGATTCTTAAGGAAATCTACTATCTCCTCTAGCTCCTCTTTCTCCTCCTGAAGTCCAGCAACCTTTGAGAAGTCCATATCCTTAACATCAACTACCTTCTTCGCCTTGTTCTTTCCAAAGTTTGCCATCTTGCCGGTGCCGCCTCCAGCATTAGCATTCATCATCATGATAACCACTAGCACGATGATTCCCATAAACACCATAGGAAGGATAGTCGTTAGGAACACACTATCTCTATCTACATCTTTAATAGTAGGGTTAATATCCTTAGCCGCCTTTTTGTTGTAAGCAATCAAGTCGTCAATCACCTTGTTGACATCAGTCACGTAGACTTCTTCTTTGCTATTATCTTTCAACTTAATAATGATTTGACCAGTTGGGATTTCTTTGTTCTGGTTAATGGTTACACTCTTAACCTTCCCTTGGCTCAAATCCTTTTGAAAATCATTATATTTGTAATGCGAAGTTTGCAACATCCCTGAGATTGAGTAGTAAAGCATACCCGCAATCAAAAGGAACATAATAAGTATTGTAATCCTTGGCATTCCACTTCTTTTATTATCCATTCAAAAACTCCTGTGTTTTATTTCGCGAAACTAGTCCTCTAGTTCCACAACTCCTATAAATGGTAGGTCTCTGTAACTTTGATCGTAATCAAGTCCGTAACCAACCACAAATTTATCTTCTATCTCAAAACCGATGTAGTCCACATCCACGTCCACCTCACGTCGAGATGGTTTATCAAGCAATGTTGTAACTGCAAGACTTCTTGGGTTTCTCTTCTTAAGTTCTGGTATAAGCTGACTTAGAGTATGTCCAGAATCAACAATGTCTTCCACCACTATTACATCAAGACCCTCAATACTATCGTCCAAGTCCTTCTTAATCTCAATCTTTCCTGAGCTGACAGTGCCAGAACCGTAGCTAGACACTTTCATAAAGTCCATAGTAGTTGGAATAGTTAGGCGCTTTGCAAGCTCTGTAGT
>CAMVRH010000182.1 GCA_947169835.1 uncultured Lachnospira sp.
CCAAAGTAGTCGTGCGTAGTAAACACAGTTCGAATTCCCAGTTCCTTTGCCGCAATCAACAGTTCAGGATATAGCCCTTGGAAAGTATGAACGTGGATAACATCTGGATCTAGTCTCTTTAGAAGTTCAGTGAATGCCTCTGGATTTTCGCAAGGCTCCATAAACTTATCCACCTCTCTAATGCCCTCGTCCAAAGGAACGGGAAGTGGGTTTATCATCTCGATGCTCTCAAAAGTTACAGGCTCTCTATTTATTTTTTGCGTATTTTTACTTCTTTTAAAACGCACAAAATGACCGGTAAGATTCATCTTCCCCGGCCACATCATTATTACCTGATGGCCCTTTTCCTTTTGAGCCCACATAAGGTCTACACAATATTTAGTTAGTCCTCCACTCCTGTAAGGCGGGAACCCTAAGGAGTAATGTAATATTCTCAAAGCAATTCACCTCTTTAGGAATTTGAGTTTTCTGCTGTCTGCTCTTTTTCTAAAAACAACTCCTCGTACTGGTCTACTACTTTGTCCCAGGTGTAAGCGCCCTCTATTCTTGCTTTTGCCTGGAGTCCTAATTCATATCTTTTATCTATTGTTGCTTCGTCGCATCTCTTTATTAAATTTCTAAGAAGCGCATATTCTTCGCTCCAGTATATCGCTCCGTCTTTTGCTACTTCTTTGTTAAATGACACATCATATACTAAGTTCACATCTGTTCTGCCTAGCGCCTCGAGCAAACTTGGATTGGTTCCACCCACTGAGTGTCCGTGGATATATGCGTATGCATTCTCGCGAACTTTCTTGAGCAACTGTTCATCGTAAAGTGTTCCAACAAACTTAATTCTAGGGTCGCTGTCTATTTTGTATTCCTTCACTAATTTGTCGTAAAGCAGTGTGTTTTTGTAGTACGTAATTATCACCAAATCTTTTTTGGTATCCGACTTCATAAAATCTTTTACGACTGTCTCAAAATTGTTTTCCGGTACAAAACGTCCCACCATCAAATAGTACTGACTAGGTCTAACTTGGTGCTTGTTATACCACTCAACTACCTTTGGATCATCATCCGATAAAGTAGATGGTGTGGTCTCTGCTCCATACGGAATGAACATAGTGTTAGGTTTATATTTTTTATATTCAGTCTGAATGTATTTTTCAATTCCTTTACTGTCGCAAATGAGAAGGTCAGCGTGTTTCACCATTTTCTTCTCCGAATGCTTCCAGTATCTTCTAACCCATTTGCCCCACTTGCTTCTCTTCCACTCGTGACCATCTGGATTCACATATAGTTTTCCGCCTAGCTTGTGAACTTTTCTTTTATACTTTCTAATATATGGTCCAATCCTACACGCCAAAACATATATGATTGGCTCCTCTATATTATTCTCTTTAATATACTTTAAGCTGTATTTGATTGAGTCGACATCGTAAAAGATGGCTTTAGCTGGACTGTTAATCCTTTGCTTTATATTAAAGCAATGCGCACCATTACACTCATATGTCACTTCATCAGGGTTATACTCATCACTATCCTTGATGGCCGACACATGATACTGTATGTCGTCACTCTTTTTGTATTCAGTTAACTTCTCTACAAAGGTTTCGAACCCACCATACTGGTTAGGTATTCCTTTACTTCCCACAATAAATACATGTTTCATTTTTCTGCTCTTCCCGTTTTGATTTTATGTATCTCTTCACAGAATATATTTAATAACTTCCGTTTTAAATATCCAATTAATGACTTCCCTGTCTCTTGAATACCGCGACAAAGGTCTTTAACATAATCTTGATATCTAGACCGATAGTCCAGTTTTGAATATACTCGTTGTCTAATTTTACGATCTCGTCAAAGTTCGTGATATCTGATCTTCCACTCACCTGCCAAAGTCCAGTTAGTCCTGGCTTAACAGCTAGACGAGATTTGTGTCTCAACTCATACTTCTCATATTCATCCATAGTAGGTGGTCTTGTTCCAACCACACTCATGTCGCCCTTTAGAATACTCCAAGCATTTGGAAATTCATCCAACGACCATTCTCTTAATCTGTATCCAAGACCTTTTCTCTTTCCGTCTTTTCCACTTCCAAGTATTCTTGGGTCTCCATCTATTTTGAACATGAGACCTTCCATCTCATTTTGTTCCATCAAATCTTTCTTGCGCTCTTCAGCATCCACATACATACTTCTAAATTTGTACATATAGAATTTTCTACCGTTCCTGCCGGCTCGCTCTTGTTTGAAGAAGATTGGTCCCTTTGGATCAGCCATCTTGATAAGCGGCGCTATGAATATAAATAAGATAGCTGTTGCTATACAACCGATTATTCCAAAGAATATATCCGCCAATCTCTTTGCAAATATAGCAAGTGGTGATGCTGTGTTGATACTAGTTGAAATAACTCTCGCACCATTAAGGTGAGTAAACATAGTGTGTGGCATGTCCTTAGCAAACAAGTTCATTACTACATAAACTGTAACGCCCATGTTTAGGAAGTTGTCCGCTAGTTGTCTCATCTCGTCTATATGTTTTGTTCCTAGGCAAATGACAACTCCGTCCACTACTTCAGTTACGCAGTAGTCATACATTTCTCTGCCTGTTGCCACTATAGGCACACCTTTATATTCATGTTCTCTATACAATGTGGAGTTGATATCTGGTTCTTT
>CAMVRH010000183.1 GCA_947169835.1 uncultured Lachnospira sp.
TGGAACTTCTCGTAAGCAACCATGTCAAAGTAACCAGTTCCTGTAAGACCAAATACGATAGTCTTCTCTTCGCCAGTTTCTTTGCACTTAAGTGCTTCGTCGATAGCAACCTTGATAGCGTGTGAACTTTCTGGAGCAGGAAGGATTCCTTCTACTCTTGCGAACTCTTCAGCAGCCTTGAATACGTCAGTCTGTGCAGCTGTTCTAGCTTCCATTAGACCATCATCATATAGCTGTGAAAGAATTGAGCTCATACCGTGATATCTTAGTCCACCTGCGTGGTTTGGTGCTGGCATAAAGTCAGAACCAAGTGTGTACATCTTAGCTAATGGACAAATAGCACCTGTGTCACAGAAGTCATATGCATATCTGCCTCTTGTGAATGATGGACATGACTGTGGCTCAACTGCAATGATCTTGTAATCATTCTCGCCTCTTAGTTTCTCACCCATAAATGGAGCGATAAGTCCACCTAGGTTTGATCCACCACCTGCACAACCGATAATGATATCAGCTTTCTCGCCAATCTTATCTAGTGCAGCCTTTGTCTCAAGACCGATAACTGACTGGTGTAGAAGTACCTGGTTAAGTACTGAACCTAATACGTATCTGTAACCTTCGTGTGTTACAGCGTCTTCTACAGCTTCTGAGATAGCACATCCCAAACTTCCGCCTGTTCCTGGATGCTCAGCGTTAATCTTCTTACCAACCTCTGTTTCCATAGATGGTGAAGGTGTAACTGAAGCTCCGTATGTTCTCATAACTTCACGTCTAAATGGTTTTTGTTCATATGAAACTTTAACCATGTATACTTTACAGTCCAAGTCAAAGTATGAACAAGCCATTGATAAAGCTGTTCCCCATTGACCAGCTCCTGTCTCTGTAGTAACACCTTTCAAGCCCTGCTTCTTAGCGTAATAAGCTTGCGCTATAGATGAGTTAAGCTTGTGGCTTCCACTTGTGTTGTTTCCTTCAAACTTGTAGTAGATCTTTGCTGGTGTTCCTAGTTTCTTTTCTAGGAAGTAAGCTCTAACTAATGGTGATGGACGATACATCTTGTAAAACTCTTTAATTTCCTCTGGGATATCAAAGTATTTAGTATCGTTATCTAGTTCCTGTTCTACTAAGTCTTTACAGAAAACTCCTTCTAGTTCCTCAGCCTTCATAGGCTCTCCAGTACCTGGGTTTAGTAATGGTGCTGGTTTGTTCTTCATGTCTGCTCTAAGGTTATACCATTTTTGTGGCATCTCCGATTCGTCTAAGTATGTTTTGTAAGGTATTTTTGTGTTTGGCATAATAATTGCCTCCTTTCATAAAATATAATTATACGATTCGTTGAAACGTGATTTTTTTATTTCTAAAAGTTATTTCGAAAAAATAGAAGTTTATCTCTATTGGGAAATAAAAAAATCCTGTCCCAACAAATGCTGGGACAGGATGAAAATTCTTAATCCTGCGGTGCCACCCGGCTTGACATCTTTTGATGCCCTCTCACGCATACTATCATATGCTGACCCTTTTTAACGAAGCGCCTACTCCGTATCGCATACTGTAATTTCAGCGATCCCTCAGAAGCCCATTCGGTTTTAAATACTATTATCGCAATCCCACCGCCTGCGACTCTCTTGAAACGTAACTTTAAAACTTACTTACTCTTCTTCAACGGTTTGAGAGTATATTACACTATGAAAAATATCTTGTCAACAATTTTTTTAAAAAGATTTTTAAAATAATTTTTCTCCACAAAAATGCGCACCACCCTTTTATATATAATACCTTTACAAATAAAGGCTTTTATTTGGTATAATACTTAGGTTAAAAGCTTTAAATGGGGAATTAATTTGAAGAAGTTATATTATTCTATTTTCGACACAAAAGTCGTTAATAAAACAAGACAATTTGAAATAGATATGGCAAAAGTTGTGTTAATGCTTTTCCTACCTTTTGTCCATTTGACAGGTGAGTGTATAGCCGACCTATCAAAAGGTTTGCCTTACTTTTTTGACAGTATTATTGGTGGACCATTTGGCGCACCAGTTTTTATGTTCACAATAGGATTTGGATTGGTTTATGCTAGAAAAAATAGTCCAAGCGATCTTATTAGGCATGCTATTGGAATAGGTATAGCTGGTATTATTCTAAACATTTTCAGATACCTACTTCCATCACTAATAGGTTATGCTGCTACATTTAATTATGAGTATTACATAGAGCCACTACTTGCAAAAATGCTTGAGAGTGATATTTTGCAGTTTGCATTTTTCGCAATAATTGCTATTGCACTAATGATCAAGTTTAAATTTAGACATTACGCTATGCTTCTAGTGGGTGTAGGTTGTTCTATAGTGGGCAACTTGCCATTTATTAAGGGCTTAGACACGGGTAATGATTTAGTAAATATGCTACTTGGATTCTTTATTGGAACTGTAAATAAAGAAGAGACTATTTATTCTACATTCCCACTACTTAACTGGCTAATCATTCCAATAATGGGATATGTATTTACTCGCTATTGGATCAAAGTTAAAAATAAAGATTTATTCTATGCAATAGTTTCGCCTATTTCAGCAATAATAGGTCTTAGTTACATACTCTATGGTGTTCATAACGGACGGGGTATGTTTGCCGAAGGCGAATACTGCTACTA
>CAMVRH010000184.1 GCA_947169835.1 uncultured Lachnospira sp.
TTTGGACTAGATCCAAAGAATTTTTTATTTTAATCCACATATTTCAAATAGTTGCTTGGTCTTTTCTTTTTGTGCCTTGGAAACATTTGATAAAGATTCGATTTTTGTTTTTGTCTTATTATGATTTTTGAAAATCCTTTCAAATGTCAACCTGACCCAGTAAAGGGGAATGATTGATGGATGATTGGTGATTATATCTCCGTAATAATTGGCCATCGTTTGCTTGCTTGGAAATATCTTTTCTTTCATGCTAGATGTGGAGCCAGTAGCTGCTTCATTAGCAGACTGTTGGGATATGTTCCCGAAAGCTCCGTTTTCAAATATATATTCTGAAATTAAAACAATTGCTTTTTTATCTGATGGAATGAAGTCCTCAAACCAATACTTGCATAAATCAAATATGTTCTGTTCAAACTTATCAAGTGATAATTCTTTAAAAATCTTTTCTGTGTAGTTTGAATTTAAATCAGAATAATGATTCTTGATAACCCATGTATCTAACACATGCCTTAAACCTATACCACCATTAATAAAGTGTTTGGCCATATGGACTATATGGTAAATATAAAAGTCCTCTGGGGTCATAGTATATTCATTGCCGGCTTTTTTTTCACATCTATCCCAGATAGTGTCCAAATACTTTAGCCAATCAGTAAACCCGTCATCTAGTAAAGACTGTTGCATCTCTACCTTCACTAGTTTATTGGAACTTAAGTACATAGCATCTTTAGGAGTTGATTTAGTTTGAGTATAGCCATTGCCCTCAAGTAAATTTTTTATATCTTTTGAATCAGCGTTTCTATAAAGGATATCTACATCGCTCATCATTCGCATAGAAGTGTCAGGGTAGAAGTGTTTTGTGACAGATCCTTTTAATAGAATATAGTCCACCTCATTCGACGCTAATAACTTTGTAATAGTAGTTATTTCATTTTCTCTATTAGCATCATCCACTAAGTTAGACTTGTATGCTAATTCATATTGGTCAAGATTTGTGTTCTTTGTTTTGCAATCGTTAGGCAACTTTTGAATAGCAAAAAACAAAACTGGAACTATGCGATGTATTTTTGCATAGTTAAATACCACATCCCAATCTAAACTCTCATCAGGAGTAGAAGGAGTGGTATTAGTGATAGCGCATTTAAGCAGCTCTATTATATAGTTTTGCTCTAGTTCATATTTCATTATTAGTCGTCTGATCTTTCAGGAATTCCTCTGTTTTCTACAGAAGTTGAGAATACTATCTGTGTTTGGGTGCTTCCAAACTTTTGAAGTTCGCCCACAAACTCATCTAATTCTTCTGTATCTTTAAACATAACTTCTACTAGCATAGTGAAATCACCAGTTACGTTATTACATTCTACTACATACTTAGATGGTCTAATAAAGTCGTAGAATTCTTGCTTGCGCTCTGGTGCCACCTACATTTACAAATGCTTTTATATGATATCCAAGTTCAACAGGATTAATCATAGCACGGTATCCAGTGATGATTCCGTTCTCCTCTAGTCTCTCTATTCTAGCTGAAACAGCAGGAGAAGAAAGGTAAACTTTCTTTGCTATTTCCTTTAAAGGCATTCTAGCATTTGCATGCAAAAGCTTAATTATTTCCTCATCAATATGATCTAAATGTTTCTTCATTTTTGGTATTACCTCTGTCATTTTATTTTTAAGAAAAATACAGTATTAAGTTTACTTTATTAACTAAATATAGTCAATAACTTATTTTTATTAAGTGAGATATGCCTCATATTTAAATAAATTTACAGTTCACATAAAAATATAGTATAATGGAAATAGCGAAATCGTTCGGAAAGGAAGGGCTAAGTTTATGAACAAACTTGAGTACTTAATCTATTTAGCTCCAGTAGTAGGCGTGATTGCGCTTATTTTTGCTGGAATAAAAGCTGCTAGCATTTCAAGAAAAGATGCTGGTACAGAAAGGATGAAGGAGATTGCTAGTTCTATAGCAGAGGGTGCTAGAGCATTTCTATTTTCTGAGTATAAAGTGCTGATTGTATTTGTATTAGTGCTAACAGTAATACTTGGATTTGGAATTGACTGGTTAACCGCTGCTTGCTTTGTAGTAGGAGCATTGTTCTCTACACTAGCAGGTTACTTTGGTATGACAGTTGCTACTAAAGCAAATGTCAGAACAGCTAACGCTGCTAAGGAAAGCGGAATGAACAAAGCATTATCCATTGCTTTTTCAGGTGGAGCAGTAATGGGACTTTGTGTGGTAGGTCTTGGTATATTGGGCCTTGCAGGAATAGTCATTCTTATTGGAATTACAAACAATTGGAACTTCACTCCCGAGAGCGTAAGTATTCTAACAGGATTTAGTTTGGGCGCTTCATCTATTGCGTTGTTTGCGAGAGTAGGTGGAGGTATATATACAAAGGCTGCCGATGTGGGAGCTGACTTAGTAGGTAAAGTAGAAGCAGGAATACCTGAAGATGATCCAAGAAACCCAGCCGTTATAGCTGACAACGTAGGTGATAATGTAGGCGATGTGGCTGGTATGGGAGCCGACCTTTTCGAAAGTTATGTAGGAGCATTAGTTTCATCAGTTACTTTGGCGGTGGCGTTCATGGTGGCTGGTGTTAAGTTTAACGGTGGAAAGTTTACTATTAACCATGTAATCT
>CAMVRH010000185.1 GCA_947169835.1 uncultured Lachnospira sp.
AATCAAAATTTTCTGTGGTAAATCTTGATGTTCCTTTGTTTGCAATAGTAGGAAGTTTCTCTAAGAGTGACTCATTAGTCATTACTACTGTTTGTGATCCGTCCCAGTATGACCAATGTCCTGTCACATGCGTAGCTAGTTTTCCTTTTACTTCCGCCTTTGCTTCCTTGCCACTATCAAATGACATAGGAACAGCAGTTAGCGCTGCCACTAACATGATACTTACTACTTTTTTCAATAATCTCTTCATTTTTCTGCCTCCGTTCTTACTTAGAAAAAATCCTCACACGATTATTGTTTATTCAGTTTTTCGCTCTTCTTATATTATAGTATATCTTTGAAGCTTTCGATATATAAATCCGATATTTCTTCTATCTTTTCTCTGTTATGAAGTGACTTCTGATCCATCACTCCCACTGTTATAAAGCCACCTTCTTTGGCACTCTTAACAGCTGTTAGAATGTCTTCAAACACAGCGCACTCACTAGGAGCAACACCCATTCTGCGCGCGCACTCCAAATAGATATCAGGCGAATGTTTGCCCGCTGGCACATCATCCACTGTCACTATCTCGGAAAAATATCCAAGTATTCCTTCCCTTTTAAGCGTAGGGATAAACAACTCGCAATCTGAAGATGTAGCCACCGATAATCTAATATTATTATCATACAAAAACTTGATGTATTCTTTAGTGTATGGCTTGCAGACGATATCATCTCTATACTCTTTTTTAGCCATCTCAAACCATTCTGCCACTATTTCTTCGACGCTCTCGTTATGTAAACCAAACTCCTCCCTAGTATAAATGGCTGCTTTCTCGGCTCCCATAGGGGAAATGGTCTCCACATAGTGTTCTGGTACATCAAAACCTCTGGCACCTAGTAACTCTTCGTCCACTTTGTCCCAGACCCAAGCACTATCAAGTATTGTGCCGTCCAAATCTATAATCGCACCTTTTATATCTTTTAAGATATCTTTGTTCATCTATTCGCCTTTGTTCTTAATTATTTTCTCTATTAGTTTAGGGTCAAACTTACCGCTCTTAATCATCTCTATCTCATACTTGTATGGAGGATATGATTTTTTCTCGTTCTCTGGATCCTTCACATAAGGGGTCTCCAAAATCTTTGGAACATCGGCAAACTCTTTCATATTGATAATGTTCATCAATGCGTCGAACCCAATATTTCCAAATCCAAAGTTTTCGTGTCTATCTTTGTGAGATTCAAACTCATTCTTGCTATCGTTTATATGGAACACTGCTATCTGATCTATTCCAATGACTTTGTCGAAATGCTCAAACACGCCACTTGCATCATTTATAATGTCATAACCCGCATCGTGAGTGTGACAAGTATCAAAACAAACACGAAGTTTGTCATTGTACTTTACACCGTCATATATCATAGCGAGTTCCTCGAAAGTTCTACCTATCTCGGCTCCTTTGCCAGCCATAGTCTCAAGCGCTATGAAAACATCAGTATCTTTGGTTAAAACATTATTGATTCCCTGGACTATTTGCTTAACTCCAGCTTCCACTCCTGCTCCCACATGAGAACCAGGGTGAAGAACCATCACATTACTTCCCATAGCAGACGAGCGCTCAAGCTCTGATGCTAGAAACTGCTCTGCTATCTCATAAGTCTCAGGTTTTATAGTATTTGCAAGGTTTATAATATATGGCGCATGGATAATAATATCCTCTATGCCATTTTCCTTCATATACTCGTGAGCCTCAGGAATCCTAAGTTCACTAATATCTTTTCTTCTAGTGTTTTGTGGCGCGCCAGTATATGCCATAAAGACATTTGCGCCGTAACTTTTGGCTTCTTTGGCGGAGCCAAGTAACATTTCTTTTCCACTCATTCCAACGTGTGAGCCTAATTTCATATCTTTTTCCTCCGTAAATCAACTAGGTATTATTATAGCATAGCGGGGGCTTTTTTGGTAAAATGTAAAAAGCGAAAGGATATGTAAATGCGAATCGATAAACAGTCAATCAGGCATAAAAATGTAGAAGAAATGTGTGATGCGCTAAATGAAAAATGTATGGCGCATGACGGCTTTTTAAATTACTCATTTTTAAAGGAATCTGAGTATGATTACAATCTGCCAGAGACTGAGAATCCTTACGCATATCTGGTGTTTGATGATGCGGATGAATTGGTTGCATATCTAGGTTTTCTAAAGATAGATGCTAACAATATGCAAGTGTGTATGGCAGTTAACCCAAAGCGTCGCCGTCAAAGAATTGGTACAAATCTATTCTTAAGACTAGTTTCGGAGTTTGATTCATACTCCTACTCTGTTTCACTAGATCCAGCAAATGAAATTGGGAAAGCATTTTTGGAAACACTGGGTTTTAATTTCGCTTCAAAAGAAATCTCTATGGAGCTTAGTGAGGGTGATTTCAAGTTTGATGCTAACCCTATTGAACTTAATATAGAAAATGATGAATCAAATGAAGAATTAAATGCTGATAGCGCTCCACTTAAGATTACAGGCATTATAAATGAGGAGATAGATGACAAAACTATAGAAAAGGAAATCGGATGGTTATATTTGATTAAAGATGAAAAGAGTTTTTGTCTCTGCGATATAGAAGTAAATGAAGAATACAGAGAAAAAGGTTACG
>CAMVRH010000186.1 GCA_947169835.1 uncultured Lachnospira sp.
TCAGACAAATTTCCTTTTTCTATTACTTCTCTGACTACTGCCTTTGCTTCTTCTCTAATACTCATGTCCATCTCCTACACATACGATTTAATCTTTTTTAATACTTTGGCTTTCTCCAAAATTTCCACAGCCACTACTCCTATCACTATGCTAGCCACACCTTGGATCAAGTTTCCATACACTCCTGCCAAAGCGCCCCAGCCTAATCCTAGGAACACACCTTCATAAACTAGGTATCCAAGCACCATAATCGCTTCCGCTACAAAGGCGCCTAACACATATCCACTCTTCTTAAGTCCCTTAGAGTTTAGCGCGACAAAAATGAGTGATGCTACTACTGCCATTAAGAACTTAATAACAATAGTTCCAGGCACGTAAGCTGGTCCTATCATAAGATCAACTAATCCTGCGCCTATTCCTGCTGCTAGTCCAGCGTACATTCCGCCCAAACACCAAGCAGCTAGCAAAATGGCTGCATCTCCTATATTTATATATCCACCTGTTGCCGGAATTGTAATGTGAATTACGTATGTTCCCACAAATACAATAGCCGCGAATACAGATGTTAAGACTATCTTTGTAAGTTTAGTATTCATAGTATATTCCTCCTAACAGTTTTTTGCATTGGAGATATTGTATCAAATATTGGTATTATTGATATATTCAATTTTTGTTTTTTTAATATAACCAGATTTAATACCAATAAAAAAGACCTAAACCCTAAGTTTAGGTCTTTTATTATATTAGTTTCTAGCATCAGGATCTGATACCATTACAAACTTTCCTTTTTCGGAAATCTTTCTAGCTAGGTATACAAACGGCGTGTCCGCCAAAGATGTAGCCACAAAGATTATATATCCTACGAAAATGAAGCTCATCAACTCTCCTGTACTTACAGTTCCGTAGAATGCAAATACGTTAAACAGTACTGTGTTTAAGAACTGTGAAACTAATGTTGATGCATTGTTTCTGAACCACAAATACTTTCTGTGATTACCAAACTTTTTGTCAGTAAGCTTCCACCACTTGTGATATAGGAATACATCCAAGTACTGTACGATAATATAAACTACCAAACTTGCAATCATTATTCTTGGTACTTGATCAAATACTCCATGCATGTGCGGCATTACTGTATCAATCTTTGAAGGTGTGTATAATAGCCAATACTGTGCAAAGATTACGAAAGTAATGTTTGTAATAATACCTATTGTTACAGCTTTTCTAGCTTCCCTAGCACCATATACTTCACTGATAATATCTGTACAGAGGAATGTCGCTGCAAACAATACATTTCCCAGTGTCATATCAAGGCCAAATGCTTTTATGAAAATCAAAACCTCGATGTTTGCTGCAATAGTTGCAATTGCCGTGAACACATATAGTCCACTTTTTGCAAAGAGCTTATAGAAAGCTAACTCTGCGCCAAAGATCACAAAAATTGATCCGATTAATAGTAATTCGTTCATTATTCTGCCTCTTCTGCCTTAGCTTCTTCTGCAGGTGCTTCTACTGCTTCCTGAACAGCTTCTGCGATAGTCTCGTCAGTATTTAGTTTTACTCTGTTGTAAATCTTCATACCTGTACCAGCTGGAATCAACTTACCAATAAGTACGTTTTCTTTGATTCCGTTAAGTGGGTCGATTCTACCTTTGATAGCTGCTTCTGTAAGGTTCTTTGTAGTCTCCTGGAATGAAGCTGCTGCCAAGAATGAATCTGTAGCAAGTGAAGCCTTTGTGATACCTAGAAGTACTTGCTTACCTGTAGCAGGTTTCTTGCCTTCAGCCTCAAGTTGTTCGTTAACTTCGTTGAACTCGATAGCTTCTACATTTGTACCTGGTACAAAATCTGAATCGCCTGCATCTTCCACAGTAATCTTCTTAAGCATCTGACGTACGATAATCTCTAAGTGCTTGTCATTAATTCCTACACCCTGTGAGTTATATACGTTGATTACTTCTGATAAGATGTAATCTTGAACTGCTCTTACATCCTTGATTGCAAGAATGTCGTGAGGGTTGATGTTACCTTCTGTCAACTTATCTCCGGCCTTCAAGTTCTTTCTTGTTAGGTCATCAATTAGTCTCATTCCGTAAGGAATTAGGTAAGTCTTGCTCTCACCAGTTTCTTTATTTGTAACTTCTACTTCTGTCTTAAGTTCTTCTCTATGAATCTTAGCTTTACCATCGATTTCTGTAACGATAGCAACACCCTTTGGCTTTCTAGCCTCAAACAACTCTTCCACACGAGGAAGACCCTGTGTGATATCGTCGCCGGCCACACCACCAGTATGGAAAGTTCTCATTGTAAGCTGTGTACCTGGCTCACCGATTGACTGAGCAGCGATGATACCTACTGCCTCACCAACCTGAACTGTCTTACCAGTAGCAAGGTTTGTACCGTAACACTTAGCACAAATACCAAGGTGTGATTTACATGTTAGAACTGTTCTAATCTTAATTGATTTGTATCCAGCTGCTACTAACTTCTTAGCTCTTTCAGGGTAGATTACGTGATTCTTCTTAACGATCATGTTACCCTTCTTGTCGTTGTATGTCTCAGCTGCAGTTCTACCTGTAATTC
>CAMVRH010000187.1 GCA_947169835.1 uncultured Lachnospira sp.
GCAACTGTTTCAAATGTTACAGTAGAAGACGGATTCACATATACACATACAACAGGCACTGGCGTATATGACGATACAAGTGAATATGGATTCAACCTTGTAACTAGAAATGGTGCTACTATAGATGGAGTATCAGCTACAGCATCAGCAGGTAACGCTACAAGCGCTATTGATTATAAAGCAGGAACACGTTGGGAGACTCCAGGTAGTGATCCACAGTGGATTACAGTAGACCTTGGCGCAGTTAAAACTGTTAAGGCATTTGAAGCTTGGTGGGAGACAGCAAGTTCAAAAGACTTTACTATTGATGTATCAACAGATGGTGAAACATTTAAATCAGTTGCTACAATCACTGGAGCAGCATCAGGAAATAACAGAAGAGATACAATTGTATTGAAAGAAGCAGCAAATGCTAGATACGTAAGACTATACGCTACAGCAAGAACTACTGGTTACGGCCATTCAATTTGGGAGATTGCTATCTACGACGGACAGGTAGTTCCAGATAACTATATGGATGTTACAGAATACAAGGCTCAGGGAACATATCCTACAGAAACAGGTAAGATCTTTGCAGGATGGTTCGAAGATGCTGAGTTCACAACTGAGTATACAGGAACAACTGGTTACGCTTTTGCTAAGTTTATAGACGACGATGTACTAACAACTAAGTTCCAGATAGCTACAGATGATACAGCAGTACGTTTCATCAGTTCAGTAGATTCTATGGACTTCGAGGAAGTAGGATTCATTTTCACTGGTACTTATGGAAACGCTGTAATTACAGAAAAGACAAAGACTACTGAAAAGTTATATACAAAGATTACAGCAGCAGGAGAGAGTATTGAACCTGACGTATTCAGTCCAGATTCACATTACTTCTTTACATACACTGTAAGAGGTATGGAAGATGCCACAACTAATTCAACATGGCATGTAACTCCATTCTATAAAACATTAGATGGAACTGTTGTAACAGGAACTCCAGGTGAGTTACCTCAAAATTAATAAAAAACTAGAGTCGCAGAAGCGGCATAGTAAAAGATAAAAAGACTGCCACCTCAAGTGAAGTGCACCCCAAATGTTAGACAAAAATCTAAACATTTGGAGGTGCATTTTATTATGTCAAAATATTCTTTAGAAGAAAAACTTGAGGCAATTCTTCGTGTAAAGAATGATGGGATGTCTATAAGACAGAGTGCAAAAGTATTAGGAATTGACCAAATAAAATTAAGTCAATGGATTCGCTTATATGATGAGCATGGTACTAAGGGCATTACTAATTCAGGAGCATCATATGATGGAAAATTTAAAATAATGGTTGTAGAATATATGCATACAAACCATTTATCCTGTCGCGATACAGCTGCCAAATTTTGCATTAAAGGAACTTCTACAGTCAATAAATGGGAACGTATATATTATGAGGAGGGTCCGGAAGGTCTTCTTAAACCCAAACGACGAGGAAGACCGTCCAAAAGCATTATGAAGAAAAAAGATTCAAAGAAAAAACTTCCTAAACAAACTGAGGAAGACTTAATCGCAGAAGTTCAAAGACTTCGAATGGAGAATGAATACTTAAAAAAATTGCAAGCCTTAGTTCAAGAAAGAATAGACCGAGAAAATGGGAAAAAGCCAGAATAATAGATGAATTAAGGCACAAATACAAACTGGCTGATTTACTTGAATTTAGTGGTATGGCTAGAAGTTCATTCTATTATTATCTTAAAAGGATGAAGGAGCCTGACAAATATAAAGAGATCAAAGCTGTTATAAATCAGATATACCACGAAAATAAGGGCAGGTACGGATATAGACGAATAACCCTAGAGATGAAAAACAGAGGGTATGTAATTAACCATAAAACTGTTTTAAAATTTATGAATCAGTTGGGCATTAAGTGCGAAATCAGAAAAAGAAAGTATCGTTCTTATAAGGGTGAAGTTGGTAAAGTTTGTCCTAACATTTTAGACAGAGACTTTAATGCTAATAAGCCTAATGAAAAATGGGTGACAGATGTTACAGAATTTAGAGTTGGTGAAGATAAAGTTTATTTATCTCCTATTCTTGATCTATACAATGGTGAGATAATAAGTTATAACTTATCCACAAGACCAACATTTGCTCAAGTAACAGATATGCTAGATAAAGCATTTGATAAAATACCAAATGATACAGGATTAATATTACATTCAGATCAAGGATGGCAATATCAGATGAAAACATACCAATATAGATTAAAAGAAAAAGGAATTGTTCAGAGTATGTCTAGAAAAGGAAATTGTTTAGACAATTCAGTCATGGAAAACTTCTTTGGATTGCTAAAAACAGAAATGTTTTATAAACATAAATTTAAATCTACAGAACATCTTATGAAAGAAATAGACGATTATATATATTATTACAACAACAAAAGAATTAAGTGCAAACTAAAAGGACTGAGTCCTGTACAATACAGGATTCAATCCTCATTAGTTGCTTAATTAACTGTCCAACATTTGGGGTTCAGTTCAATAATTCCAATAGCCTTTTCTTTAATTAAATCATTAGTTCTTCTTGATCTGTCTC
>CAMVRH010000188.1 GCA_947169835.1 uncultured Lachnospira sp.
TGAACGTAGCAACCTGCTGCTATCACTAGCGCATCAGGGTTTTTACGCTTTGCGCGGTGAAGCATTTGACGCGATTTCTTATCCGCCATATTTGTAACGGAGCAAGTGTTTACTATCACAATATCTGCAGGCTCGCCAAAAGCGACTACTTCGTAGCCGGCATCTTGTAACTTCTGCTCCATGGCAGCCGTCTCGTATGCATTTACCTTACAACCTAAGTTGTGAAATGATACTCTCTTCAAATTTGCTCCTTTTACTATTTCTCTCTTGCCTTTTGGAATTATCAGTGATATTATTCGCTCTTGTTAAATACAACAATCCGTGATAATATGATTTCGGATAGAAAATGAAAGTGAGGTACACTTTATGAAAACTGTTACAATTAATTTAAGTTCAATTGATAAAGTTAAATCATTTGTTAACGATATTGCTAAGTTTGACAGCGACTTTGATTTGGTGTCTGGCAGATACGTAATCGACGCTAAGTCTATTATGGGTATCTTCAGTCTAGACCTTTCAAAACCTATCGAATTAAACATTCACAGTGAAGATAATATCGACGAGGTTATGGAAGTACTTGCACCATATCTTGCATAATTGATGATTTTAAAAGTAAATTGCGCTACTTTTCAGTAGCGCTTTTTTATTGTTTTATTCACATAGGGAGGATGATTTGATATATTTATTCTTCCATCCGTCTACCTTTGATCATTAGTTAAATTATAAAGGCGGATGATTCGGTGTTTACGTAGTTTTATCCGCCTACTTCTTTCTAACGTATGAACTGAATGGACGGATGTTTTGATGTTTTTGTAATTTTATCCGCCTACTTCTTTCTAACGTATGAACTGGATGGGCGGATGTTTTGATGTTTTTGCAATTTTATCCGCCTAAAGCAAAAAATATTACATAATCTTTACCAACTCTGCACTCTCGATGGCCTCAGCCATCATATCATCTATCTTTTCAGCCAAATTCAATTCGGACTTTTTGATTCGCTCAATATTAGGCTTTGTAACCGGATGTTTTGCGACAAATGTTGTACAGCAATCTTCATATGGAAGAATTGATGTCTCGTATGTGTCTATCTTTAGCGATACATCCACTATCTCTTGCTTATCAAATGCGATAAGCGGTCTAAATACTGGAAGCGTACAAACCTCGTTTGTAGCCGCAAGACTTTGTGTAGTCTGACTTGCTACCTGGCCTATCGATTCTCCAGTAATCAAGCACTGTGAGCCTTCTTTCTCGGCGAAGGCCTCGGCTATCTTCATCATATATCTTCTCATTATGATTGTTAGTTCTTCGTGTGGACATTTATCGTAAATGTACATTTGAATGTCTGTAAAGTTTACGACATACAAGTTCATCTCGCCTGAGTATTTTGAAACTAGCTTTGCTAGATCTACTACCTTTTGCTTCGCCCTCTCCGAAGTATATGGTGGCGCATGGAAATATACTGCATCCACTTTCACTCCACGCTTAGCTACCATCCATCCAGCAACTGGAGAGTCGATTCCACCTGAAAGAAGTAACATTCCTTTGCCGGCGGTGCCTACAGGAAGTCCTCCCTGGCCTTTTATAATATCCGAGTAGATATTTATCTGCTCTCTGATTTCCACATTTACAAATACATCTGGCTTATGAACGTCTACCTTAAGCTCTGGGAACGCATCTAGAATGGCTCCTCCCAGCTCGATGTTTAACTCCATTGAGTCCATTGGGTAGTTTTTGTTTGCACGTCTAGACATCACCTTGAAAGTGAAGTCTTTCTTCTCATAAACCTTATCAACGAATTCCACTACTGCCTTTGCTAGTTCGTCGTACTCCACTAGCTCAAGCTGCATCATTGGACAAATGCCAGCGATACCAAACACGTGTTGAAGCGCGTCTATTACTTCGTCGAAGTCGTAGTCAGAATTTGCATCAGCATAAATTCGGCCGTACTCTTTACGCACCTTAAAATCGCCATCTATTTTATCGAGCGCACGCTGTGCGTTCTTCACTAGCTGGTCCTCAAATATATATCTGTTTTTTCCCTTTACGCCAATCTCAGCGTATTTGATTAAAAATGATTTGTACATTATTTCCTCACGTATTTCTTTAATATTGGTAGAAGTTCGTTTAGCGCTTCTACTGTCTCATCTATTTCTTCTTTTGTGTTGTCTGCGTTAAAGCTAAATCTTATTGTTGATTTAAGCAATTCTTCGTCTAAGTTTATCGCCTGAAGCACATAGCTGATTGCCGGCTTATTTGACGAGCAAGCACTTCCGGCTGAGACAAAGATTCCCTTATCCTCGAGCGCGTGTAGCAATACTTCTGATCCTACGTCTTTGAAGCTTGCGCTTACAATGTGTGGCGCTCCATCAGTTCCCTTTTTGCTGTTAACTTGCACGCCATCCATCTCGTTTAGTTTATCTATCAAATAATCTTTTAGTTCCGTTAGCTTTTTTGCATTTTCATCTAGGTTGTCATATGCATCCTTTGCCGCTACCCCTAGTACTGCTATTCCTGGCACGTT
>CAMVRH010000189.1 GCA_947169835.1 uncultured Lachnospira sp.
CTTCCCAGAGAAGTTGATACCACTCATGATTTCAAGAGCACTAGCTGATGAGTCACTACCCGTTTACGGTAAAGGTGAAAATGTAAGAGACTGGTTATATGTAAAAGATCATTGTGCAGCTATTGATTTAGTTATGAGAGAAGGAAAAGTAGGAGAAGTTTACAATGTGGGTGGACATAACGAAAAGACCAATCTAGAAGTTGTAAAAATAATTCTTGAAAAACTGGGAAAACCAGAATCTCTTATCACTTATGTAACGGATAGACCAGGACATGATATGAGATATGCAATTGATCCAACGAAGATTCATAATGAACTTGGATGGTTACCAGAGACAAAGTTTGAAGATGGAATAGAACAGACTATTGAATGGTATCTTAACAATAAAGAGTGGTGGGAGAATATTCTAAGCGGAGAATATCAAAACTACTTCGACAAAATGTATAAAGAAAAGGACAGAGTATAAAATGGGCAAATTAAAAGTAACAAAATGTGATATAGAAGGATTAGCAATAATAGAGCCAGAAGTACATAGAGACAATAGAGGCTATTTCGTAGAAACATACAACCAGAAGGACGTGGAGGAAGTAGGACTTGATATGAACTTTGTACAGGACAATCAGTCTATGAGTACAAAGGGAGTACTTCGCGGGCTTCACCGTCAAATGGAATATCCTCAAGGAAAACTCGTCAGAGTTTTTAGAGGTGAAGTATTTGATGTAGCAGTAGACTTGAGAGAGGGTTCTCCTACATATGGACAATGGCATGGAGTTATTCTGTCTGAAGAAAATATGAAACAGTATTATATACCAGAAGGATTCGCACATGGATTCTTGGTATTGTCTGATGAAGCTGAATTTACTTATAAAGTTACTGATTACTTCCATCCGGGAGATGAAGCAGGAATCATGTGGAATGATCCAGACATAGGAGTGGAGTGGCCTATTCCAGATGATATGGAAATTATATTGAGTGAAAAAGATAAGAACTGGCCGGCATTAAAAGATATCAAATAGAAACTAATTAGGGGTTGCCAATGACGAACAAGAAAAAGAAAATATTATATTTAGTGGAAGCCATGGGTGGTGGAGTTGTTACTTATATAGAAACTCTTGCCAATGGTTTGATTGACGAGTTTGATTTTACAATTGCATACGGCAAAAGAGATCAAACCCCAGAAGATTTAGAAGACCATTTTGATAAGAGAGTAAGACTGTTTGAAATTAAGCATTTTACTCGTCCAGTAAATCCTATTAAAGATTTTTTGGCACGCAGGGAAATTAAGAAATTAATAAAAGAAGAAAAACCAGATCTAATACATTTGCATTCTTCTAAAGCTGGTGCGCTAGGCAGACTCTTCTTCTGCAAAGATGATTACAAAATGGTATACACTCCACATGGATATAGTTTTCTAATGCAGGATGCCAAATTCATAATGAGAAAAGCATATCATTTTATAGAAAAAATATGCGGAAGAAAAAACTGTTTAACGGTTGCCTGTGGAAGAGGTGAATGGGAAGAAAGTTTAAAGGTAAGTAAAGAAAGCACATTTATTAGTAATGGTGTGGATACTAACTTTATAGATGAAGTTCTAAAAGATGATGAAAAAAAGGATGATAAATTTAGAGTATACACTGTAGGACGAGTAGAGTTTCAAAAGAATCCAGAGTTGTTTAATGAGATAGCAGAAATGCTTCCAAATATAGAGTTTGTTTGGATTGGTCAAGGAGAACTTGAAAAGAAACTAACTAGTCCAAATATTAAAGTGACTGGATGGATGTCTAGAGAAGAAGTATTCAAGAGTGCTAATCAGTGTGATGTATTTATTCTTCCATCTAGATGGGAAGGATTGCCATTAGCATTGCTTGAGGCTATGTATATGAGGAAAGCATGTATAGTGAGTGATGTTGTTGGTAATAGAGATATTGTCCATAATGGAGTGACTGGCTATATTTGTGAAACAGCAGAAGACTTTGCTGAAGTTATCAAACAACTTGAAATAAGAATTGACGACAAGATGATAAAAAATGCGTATGAAACAATAGTGGACCATTATAATGATGGTTGGCTATGTGATAGATATAAAGATTTATATTTAGAGGTTTTGGAGAAGTAGATTGGAATCACAAACTAGTGATAAAAGAATAAATGTTTTAGTGCTTATTACAGCTATGGATAGAGCTGGCGCTGAAACTATGATGATGAACTACCTTCGTCATATAGACAGAAACAAAATTCATATGGATTTTGTGCTTAATAGAGAGTACGAAAGTGATTATGAAAAAGAGATAAAAGAATTGGGTAGCAAGGTTTATCATTTAAGTCCAATTTATCCAAACACTGTAAGAGAGTATAAAAAAGAATTTAAAAAATTCTTAAAAGAACATCCAAACTACGATGTTATTCATTCAAACCTTGAGGAGAGAAGTGCATACCCACTAGCTATCGCAAAAAAGGCGGGGATTGATCTTAGAATAGTACATGCACACTCTAACCTCAAGCACGTTGATATT
>CAMVRH010000190.1 GCA_947169835.1 uncultured Lachnospira sp.
AATGAAAAGAATTATTGCGCTAGCTCTAGTGCTAGTAGTATCAGTTGGATTGTTTGTTGGTTGTGGAAGCAAGAAATCATCAGACGCCAAAAAGTGGGTAATCGGAATGGATACAGTATTTAAACCATTCGAGTACACAGATGCAAAGGGTAACTTTGTAGGTATCGACGTAGATATTCTAAAGGCAGTAGCTAAGGACCAGGGATTCGAATATGAAATTAAGAGTCTAGGTTGGGATGCAGCTATAGCAGCTTGTCAGGCTAATCAGGCAGACGCTTTGATTGCTGGTGCATCTATCACAGCAGAACGTAAGAAGACTGGATGGATTTTCTCAGATGGATACTTCACAGCTACACAGTGTATGGCTGTTAAGGCTGGATCAGACATTGACGATTTTGATGATCTAGACGGAAAAACAGTTGCAGTTAAGAACGGTACTGAAGGTGCTAGTTATGCAGCTAAGTTAGCTAAGAAATATAAATTTAAGATTACTAAGGTTAAAGATTCAGATACAATGTATCAATCAGTATCTGGTGGACAGGCTGATGCATGTTTCGAAGATACACCTATTATGAAAGCATCTATTAAAGATGGTATTAAACTTCAAGTTGTTAAGGGTACAGAAAACGAAGGTTCTGACTACGGCGCAGCTGTATTTAACAAGAATAAGAAGGAGTTTATTGATACATTCAATAAGGGTCTAGCTAACATTAAGAAAGACGGAACATACGACAAGATTATTGAAAAATATCTAGGAAAATAATATAATATTTAAAGATGTTTAATAGTAAAGACACCATAGAAATTATGGTGTCTTTATTATTTAGAAACTAATTATTAGGAAGGAAAAGATATGGTACAAATATTACAAGAATATGGACCATTATTGCTCAAATCAATGGGAAACACATTGCTTCTTGCTTTGTGTGGATTGTTTTTTGCGTGTATTTTAGGTCTTATCTTTGGTATCCTAAGCGTTGTTCATAACAAGGTGTGTAATATTATTGCACAAGTGTTTGTAGACGCTATTCGTGGTGTACCAATGATTGTATTGGCTTATTTTATATATTTTGGTATTCCATATGGTATTAACTCAGCATTTGACGCTGGGTTTACTTTGTCGGCGCTTCAAGCGGGTACAATCTGTTTGGCCCTAAACTGTGGTGCTTATATGGCAGAGATTATTAGAGGAGGAATCCAGTCAGTAGATATCGGACAGATGGAAGCTGCCAGAAGTCTTGGACTTCCTTATTCAAAAGCAATGAGAAAGGTTGTTTTGCCTCAGGCTATCAAAACTATGATTCCTAGTATCATCAACCAGTTCATCATCACTTTGAAAGATACATCAATTCTATCTATCATCGGATTCCCAGAATTGGTTAACGAGGCGAACAGTGTAGTTGCTATTACATTTAAATCATTCCAAGTTTGGTTTATTGTAGGTATTATGTATTTGATCGTAATCACTGCACTATCTAAACTTGCTAAACATATCGAAAGGAGGATGGCTAAAGGTGAAAGACACAGAGACAAACACTAGAGAAGTGAAAATACATGTTAAAAACCTTGAGAAATTCTTCGGAAAGTTAGAAGTATTAAAAGATATTTCTACAGATATTTATGAGGGTGAAGTGGTGGTAGTTATTGGACCATCAGGAAGTGGTAAATCTACTTTCTTAAGATGCCTTAACTTGCTAGAAGATATTACTGGCGGTGAGGTAGTGGTAGATGGAAATAGACTATCAGATAAACATGTAGATATTAATAAGGCAAGAGAAGATATTGGAATGGTATTCCAGCATTTTAACTTGTTTAACAATATGAATGTGCTAGACAATTTGACTTTGGCACCTATTCAGTTAAAGAAACAATCTAAGGACGAAGCAAAAGAGACAGCTATGAAGATGCTAAAGCGTGTAGGACTAGATGACAAAGCAACATCATTCCCAGCACAGCTTTCTGGTGGACAAAAGCAGCGTGCAGCTATTGCTAGATCTTTATGTATGAAGCCGGACATCATGCTCTTTGACGAGCCTACATCAGCTCTAGATCCAGAAATGGTAGGAGAAGTTTTGCAGGTTATGAAAAAGCTTGCTCAAGAAGGAATGACAATGGTTATCGTTACTCACGAGATGGGCTTCGCCAAAGAAGTGGCAGACAGAGTGTTGTTTATGGATGGCGGTTATATAGTGGAAGAAGGTACTCCAGACGAAGTGCTTAACAATCCAAAAGAACCTAGAACCATCGACTTCTTAAATAAAGTATTGTAATTATTAATCAGATAGTTCATAGCTATCTGATTAATGTTAAGTAAAGATAATTGGAGATAGACATGTATACAGAATCATTAGTTAAATTTGGAAAAGTTAGATCAGAGATTCGAGACTTATTTGAATATGGCATGAAGAGAAAGGCTGAGATAGGAGAAGAGAACGTATATGATTTCAGTATTGGAAATCCTAGCGTTCCTACACCTCAGTGTGTTAATGATGCTATAAAAGAATTGG